>NZ_JBGCAQ010000015.1:0-275028 GCF_041261405.1 Streptacidiphilus sp. EB103A
CCACTCCCGGGCCCGGCGGCCCACCTCCCCGACCCCCGCGTCCGCGTTGTGGGGGGCCCCCCCCCCCCCGCCCCCCCCCCCCCCCCGGCCCGCCCCCGCCCCACTGCACAACCCGCGCCGCAGGCAAACCCCAACCACCACCCCCTCACCCGCATCCGCAAAGCCGCCCACCGCAAGGGCCAGTCCCCCCGCACCGCCCTGGCGGTAACCCTCTCCGCCCTCGCCCTCCTCAGCGCCACCGCGCTGATGGGTACCTCGGGCTGGCTGATCGACCGCGCCTCCCAGCAGCCGCCGATCCTCTACCTGATGGTCGCCATCACCGCGGTACGCACCTTCGGGACCGCCCGCGGCGCCCTCCGCTACGCGGAACGCCTCGTCAGCCACGACAACGTGCTGCGCTCGCTCGGAGAGCTCCGCACCACCGTCTACCGCCGCCTCGAACGCCTCAGCCCCGACGGCGCCGGCGGGCGCCTCCGCGGTGACCTGCTCTCCCGCATGGTCGCCGACGTCGACGCGGTCCAGGACTACGTCCTCCGCTTCCGCCTCCCCGCCGCCGCGGCCACCGTCAGCGCCGTCGTCACGGTGACCACCCTCGCCCTGATCCTCCCCGCCGCCGGAGCGATCCTCGCCGTAGGCCTGCTCCTCACGGGCGTCGCCGTCCCCGTCCTGACGGTCCGTCTGTCCTCCCGGGCCGAACAACTCCACGCACCCGCCAAGGGACGACTTGCCGCCGAGGTCGTCGACGTCCTCGACGGCACCGCCGAACTGACCGTCAGCGGCGCGCTCCCCCACCGTCTGGACGGTCTTCGGGCCACCGACGCCCAGCTCACAGCCCTGGCCCGGCGCTCTGCCGCCGGGGCCGGCCTGGGCACCGGCCTCAGCACCGCGCTGACCGGTCTCACCGCCACCGCCTGCGCCGCCGCCGGCGTTGCTGCGGTGTCCGCCGGAACCCTGCACGGCGTCTGGCTGGCCGTGATCGTCCTGACCCCGCTGGCCGCCTTCGAGGCCGTCACCGGACTGCCCGTCGCCGCCCAGATCCGCCGCCGCAGCGAGCGGTCCGCAGCCCGGGTCCTGGAACTGGTCGACGCCCCCGAACCAGTACGCGAACCCACCGTGCCGGCGGATCTCCCCACCAGCCCCCTCCCGCTCCGAACCAACGACCTGACCGCCCACTGGCCCGGCTCGTCCACCACAGCACCCGCCCTCTCCGACATCACCCTGGAACTCCACGAAGGCCACCGCATCGCCGTCGTCGGCCCCAGCGGCTCCGGCAAGACCACCCTCGCCCACGTCCTGCTCCGCTTCCTGGATCCCGCCTCCGGAACGGTCACTCTCAACACCACCGACATCACCACCCTCGACAGCGACACCGTCCGCACCGCCGTGGGCATCTGCGCCCAGGACGCGCACATCTTCGACAGCTCGCTCCGCGAGAACCTCCGGCTGGCCCGCCCCGACTGCACCGAGGCCGACCTCTGGGAGGCCCTGGCGGCCGCCCGCCTCGCCGACTGGATCCGGGACGACCTCCCCGAGGGCCTCGACACCATGGTGGGGGAGCACGGCGCCCGCCTCTCCGGCGGCCAGCGCCAGCGACTCGCCCTGGCCCGAGCGCTGCTCGCGGACTTCCCGGTGCTGCTCCTGGACGAACCCGCCGAGCATCTGGACCTCCCCACCGCCGACGCCCTCACCGCCGACCTGCTGACCGCGACCGAGGGCCGGACCACCCTGCTGATCACCCATCGGCTGGCCGGTCTGGACGCCGTCGACGAGATCCTGGTGCTGGACCGCGGCCGCATCGTCCAACGCGGCACCTGGTCCGAGCTGGTCGCCGCCGACGGCCCGTTCCGCCGCAGCTGGGAGGACGAGCGCCAGGCCGACACGCTCCTGCTGGTCTAATCAAGCGACCCCCCCTGAACCGTCGCAAAATACCCTGGCCCCATGGAGCACCTCCCGCCCGCCCTCGGCCTGGACGCCCTCGTCACCGAGGTGTCCGAACGGCTCCACGCCGTGGCCGCCGTCAACGACCGGATGCGGGAGCTGCTGGAGGCCGTGGTCTCGGTCAGCTCGGGTCTGGACCTGCACACCACCCTGCGGCGCATCGCCGGCGCGGCCGCGGACCTCGCGGACGCGGAGTACGCCGCGGTCGGCGTGGTGCCAGGGCCGGACGGCAGGGGCACGCTGCTCTGCTGGACGGCCCAGCTGTAGCGGGGGAAGCGAGTGACGGGGGAGTGCTGTGAGTCGCACGTGATTGCTAGCCGGCGCATGGCTGGCTGACAGGGCCTCGTGGTGGGCTGATGTTTCGTCCGCATAAGTAACTGAGGAGCCAACAGCGATGACCACTGCCCTGAGTAGCACCCTCA
Source organism: Streptacidiphilus sp. EB103A (assembly GCF_041261405.1). Classification (NCBI taxonomy): domain Bacteria; kingdom Bacillati; phylum Actinomycetota; class Actinomycetes; order Kitasatosporales; family Streptomycetaceae; genus Streptacidiphilus; species Streptacidiphilus sp. EB103A. The sequence continues at coordinate 2,361 of NZ_JBGCAQ010000015.1, forward strand.
AGCGCCGGGTCGCCCCGGCCGCGGCGATCCTGGTCGCAGGTGGCCTGCTGCTGACCGCATGCGGATCCAGCTCTTCCTCGTCCGCGACCACCACCACACCCACCAGCGGCGCCAGCTGTAGCCGTCCCTCGGGGATGGCCTCCGGCGGGGCGATGCGGTCGGGTGGCGCCATGCCCTCGGGGATGCCGTCCGGCGGCGCGATGGCGTCGGGCGGAGCCAGGCCGTCCGGGATGCCGACCGGCGCCCGTCCCAGCGGCAGCGCCGGCTTCGGCGGCGGCCAGGGAGGCGGCGGCTGTGGCGGCTTCGGCGGTGGCGGCCAGGGCGGCGCCCCCAGCGGCGCTGCTCCCAGCGGCGCGCCCACCAACTAACCACAGCGGGAACTGCATCCGGGCCCGGGACTTCGGTCCCGGGCCCTCAGCTCGGGGCCCTCAGTCCACGAAGCCGATCAGTGTCTCGATGACCTCGGCGACCCCGTCCTGGTCATGGTCCCCGGCCCGCAGCGGGCAGCTGGCCAGCACCGCGGGGTGGGCGTTCGCCATGGCGTACCCGCGGCCGGCCCAGGCCAGCATCGGCAGATCGTTCGGCATGTCGCCGAAGGCCACGACCTCCGCGGCGGCGATGCCGCGCTCGGCGCACCAGCGCGCCAGGGTGGTGGCCTTGGTCACCCCCTTCGCGCCGATCTCCAGCAGCGGGCTGGACCGGGTGATCTCCGCCAGGTCCCCGGCCGCGCCGCAGGCCCGGCGCAGCATCTCGTCCGGGTCCATCCCCGGCACCTGCGCCAGCACCTTGAACACGGTGGGCCCCTCGGGTCCGGCCAGCAGCTCCTCGGCGGAGGCGATCCGGTTCGCCGGGTTCCAATCGAGCACCGAGCGGTAGCCGGGCTCACGGACGAACCCGCCCGGGTACTCGAACGCGAAAGCCGCCTCCGGCAGCTCCGCCCGCAGCGCGGTCACCACGGCGAGCGAGTCCTCCGGCAGCAGCGGTGAGGTCTCCACCAGCTCCTTGCGCCGGACGTCGTACACCGCGCCGCCGTTGGAGCAGATGGCGACGCCGTGCCTGCCGGTGTGCTCGGCCAGCGACTCCAGCCAGCGCGGTGGCCGACCGGTGACGAACACGATGAAGACGCCGGCGTCCTCGGCGAGGGTGAGCGCGGCCTGGGTGCGGGCGGACACGGTGCCGTCACTGCGCAGCAGGGTGCCGTCCAGGTCGGTGGCGATCAGGCGGGGGCGAGTGGCGGGGGTGGCTGTCACCTCCCCATCTTCGCTCAGCGCCGATCGTCGAATGCCGGTGGGCCGCACCCCCGGCGGGAGCGCGGCCCACGGAGTCCGGGTCCTCCATCACCGCCGGAACTTCGCGCAGAGCGTGGAGCGCCGCCACCGCGCCGACTGCCAGCATGCACGCACCGATCATGGTGCTGACGTGGATCCCTGTTCCACGTGAAACATGGTTCGTAGGCCCCCGGAGGACCGCGAGGTGGGCCGCGGCGAGCTCGGGGCCAGGGTCGGCGCCGAGGGCGTCGGCGAGGGCGTCGGCGAGGGCCTCGCGGGCATCAGCGAACGCGGAGAGGGCTTCCGCCTGCTGCCCGCTGCCGTGCCGGGCCCGTATCAGCGGGTCGAGCGGGACCGGGGTCCCCTCGGCGTCCCACGCAGGAGTCTGCGTCCGCAGCGGATGAGGGCCTCGCCGTACTACGTCCTCAGTAGACCCAAAGGTCCGCAGTTGCACGACGACGAGAGATTCCAGCTCAGCGAGGGTTGAAGGGTACCCACAACGGATGGGGGGAGCCCGCAGCGGCGTCCTTCCCCGACCCAAAGGAAAACCCCATGAAGGCTCTGCTCTCCTCCAAGCCGGTGCTCTGGTTCCTGTTCCTGTTCAACCTCGTCGTCGCCGTGGCGGCCCCCTTCGCCGTCCACGGCACCCAGGGTGTGATGACCGCCGTCGGCATGGGCGTCGTCTCCCTCGGCGCGGGCAGCGCCCTGCTCCGCGGCCGCCCCGCCCGTCGCGTCACCGGTTGAGCTGGGCGAGGCCCTCGGTGGCGATCTGCTCGAACACGGCGAGGTCGTTGTCGAAGACGGAGTCGGGTACGGGCCAGTGGATGACGATCTCGTCGATGCCCAGGGCCTGGTAGGTGCCGGCGTAGTCCACGAAGGCGTCGAGGGACCGCAGTGGCTGCTCGGCGGTGGAGCCCTGGAGCAGCACCTTCCGCAGCGACGCGTAGTCGCGGCCGTGGGCCTCGCACGCGGCGCGGAGCCTGGCCAGCTGGGTCTGGATCACGGCGGGGGCCTCGTCCACCGGGACGTCGGCCGGGCCGCGGGGGTCCCCGTAGCTGACCCAGCCCTGGCCGTACTCGGCGGCGAGCTTCAGCCCGCGCGGGCCGGTGGCGGCCACGTAGAAGGGGACCCGGGGCTGCTGCACACAGCCGGGGATGTTGCGGGCCTCGACGGCGGAGTAGTAAGTCCCCTTCCTGGTGGTGGAGTCCTGCGTCAGCAGCTCGTCCAGCAGCGGCAGGAACTCGTCGAACCGGTCCGCCCGCTCCCTGGCCGTCCACGGCTCCTGCCCCATCGCCGTTGCGTCGAAGCCGGTCCCGCCCACCCCGATGCCAACGGTCAGCCGGCCGCCCGAGATGTCGTCGACCGTCAGCAGCTCCTTCGCCAGCGTCACCGGATGCCGGAAATTGGGAGAGGTGACGAGTGTGCCCAAACGCAGTCGCTCGGTCGTGGTGGCTGCCGCGGTCAGGGTCGGCACCGCCCCGAACCACGGCTCGTCCCGGAACGACCGCCACGACAGGTGGTCATAGGTGTACGCCGCGTGGAACCCCAGCTCCTCGGCCCGCCGCCAGACCCTCCGCCCCTCGGACCAGCGGTGGATCGGCAGAATCACAGTGCTCAGTCGCATACCGCCGACCCTACGCGGTGGGCCAGCTCCGTGATGTCATCGTCTTGTCGCGCCACATCCGGGCTGCGAAAGTGGTGGCTGGGCCGGGCGGGCAGGCGGGGGACCGATGGCGGATTCGGCAGGGCAGACACGGCCGCCGGTAGAAACCGGATCCTGGGCGGCGTTGCTTCCGCCGCGCGGGTTCGCCGCCGTCCGTGCGGCCGACTTCGAGCCGGTCGGTCGGGTGCGCGGGACGGGGTCGTACCACGTCGAACTCAGCGGTGAGACCTGGAACTGGCACACACATGACTGCCGCTCCTCCCCGGCCTCGACGGGCCCGGTGTCCGTCAGGCTGTCCGGGGCCGGCGCGACCAGTGCCGTTCTGGTGGAGGTGCTGGAGGGTGCGCGGCACCGAGCGCTGGAGCGGCTGCGCGCCGCCTGCGTCGGACTCGGCGGGCACGGTGTGGTGGGCGTGCGGGTGGGGATCGCACCGTCCGAAGTGAAACTGCTGGGCATGGATTTAACGGTCAGTGGCACTGCCGTGCGGGCACGCGGTGTGGCCGCTGCCGACGCTCGCCCCTTCGTCTCGCATCTGGCCGGCGCTGACTTCGCCAAGCTCGTCCTGGCCGGCTGGGTGCCGGTGGACCTGCTCGTCGGACGGTCCATCGGGGTGCGCCACGAGGACACAGGCAGCTGGAACCAGATGCAGTCTGCCACCAACCAGGAAATGGACGGCTGGACGGCCCTGCTCGGCGGCGTGCGCGCCGACGCCCGCGCCCGGCTCGAGCAGCAAGCTGCTGAGCAGGGCGGCGACGGGCTCCTGCTGGACAGCAACAAGGTCACCGTGTGGGAGCAGACCTGTCGGGCCAAGCGCCAGTCACCAGGTCGAACCGAGCCTGCGGACCGGGTCGCTCAATGCACACTCATCGGCACCTCGATCGCCCGCTTCGCCAGTGGGCCGGTCCGGGTGCGTCCGCTCGCCGTGATCCCACTCAACGATGGACCGGCGCAGCGAATCTGAGGTGGAGCCCGGTCTGCGGACCCTGGACGGTTCCGCAGGGAAGGGTGTCAGGCCCGGCCCGGGGCGGGGGACTCGCCGTCGTAGGCCAGCCGGGCGGTCTCGACGGTGTCGAGATGGTCGGCGGACCATTCCGCGAGTGACGCGAACAAGGGGGCCAGGCTGCGGCCCAGTTCGCTGATCTCGTACTCCACCCGAGGCGGCACCTCGGGGTGGTAGGTGCGCAGGACGAGGCCGTCGCGTTCCAGCTGGCGCAGCCGCTGGGTCAGCACCTTGGGCGTGATCGTGCCGATGTGCCGTTGCAGTTCGACGAAGCGCAGGCGGCCCTCGTGGTGGAGGCTCCAGAGGATCGGCGTGGTCCAGCGGCTGAAGACCAGGTCGACCACCGGGCTGATGGGGCAGGCCTGTCGGGTGCCGGCCGGGGCCTGCGCCGTCCTCCCGGTTGCACGGTCGCTCATCCGGATCCGCATCCCTTCGGCATAGCCGCTTTCCTCTAGGTACCTACTATGCCAACGATGTTAGCTTCGTTCCAGTCGCCGCGGGAAGCCCTCGCGGGGAGGCCAATTCCGCTTTCTCAGGCGTGAGTTGACGTATCGAAACGAAGACACAGGGGTGTTGGACATGATCGTGGTCACCGGAGCGACCGGTAACGTCGGACGACCGCTGGTGCAGGCACTCGCGGCGGCCGGTGAGCAGCTAACGGCGGTGTCCCGGGGAATCCCGGGCGGCGCGGCGCCGGAGGGGGTCCGGCACCGGCGGGCGGACCTGACCGACGCCGAGAGCCTGCGGCCGGTCCTGGACGGCGCCGACGCGCTGTTCCTGCACGACGGCGGCGGTGGTGCGCAGGGATTCAGCGTGCCGGACATCCTGGACGTCGCCAAGGCCGGCGGGGTCGGACGCATCGTGCTGCTGTCCTCCCAGGGCGTCGGCACCCGACCGGAGTCGGCCTCCCACGGGGTGGTCGGTCGGGCCAGGGAGGACGCGGTCCGGCAGTCGGGCCTGGAGTGGACGATCCTGCGGGCCGGCGGGTTCGACTCGAACGCCTTCGCCTGGGCGGAGTCGGTCCGGGCCGGACGGACCGTCAGCGCGCCGTTCGGCGACGTCGGCCTGCCGACCGTCGACCCGGACGACATCGCCGAGGTCGCCGCGGTGATGCTGCGCGGGCAGGGTCACGGCGGGCAGGGTCATGACGGGAAGGGGCATGACGGGAAGGTCTACGAGCTGACCGGCCCCGCGCTCAGCACGCCCCGACGGATGGCCGAGGCGATCGCCGCCGCGCTGGGCGAACCGGTGCGGTTCGTCGAGCAGAGCGTCGAGGAGGCCCGCGCGCAGCTGCTGCAGTTCATGCCCGAGCCCGTGGTCACCACCACGCTGCAGATCCTGGGCACCCCCACCCCCGCCGAACAGCGGATCAGTCCTGACGTCGAGCGGATCCTCGGCCGTCCGGCCGGCGCCTTCGCGGCCTGGGCGGAACGCAATATCGCGGCCTTCCGGTGACCGCCGGCCGTCCCTGCTCAAACAGGCTTGCGCGGCAAGGCAACCATTTCGCCTCCCGGAGCCACTTGGGGGTACGGCGCGCACCGCGCGGGCCGTACCCCGTCCGGGACGACCCAGGGAGCGCGCATGGCCGGCACACGAGGCAGGAACAACCGCAAGGTGTGGCGTCGCGGGACCCTGGTGGTCCTGCCGCTCGCGGCGGTGGCGACCGCGGTGGGGGTGTCCGTGCACGCCGCCTCCGGGGGCGCGTCGCATGAACGGGCGGTGGGCAACGTGGCAGGAGTCGCTGGGGCAAGCGGCGCCGCCGCGGGGTCATCCACGTCGTCATCGTCAAAGACGTCGGCTTCAGCTTCGGCCTCGAAGTCCGCGGCAGCCGCCAAGTCGGCCTCGGCGTCTGCCTCCGCCCGCGCTTCGGCCGCCGCCGCGGCCAAGCCCGCCGTCTCCGCTGCCACGCCGCTCGCCCAGCGGCTCAGCACCACCTCGCTGACGCTCTCCAGCCCGCTGCACTACCTGGAGCAGGGCTACAACGAGATGCCCCAGTGGACCCGGGTCGCCGTCGCCGCCGCGCCCGGCGGCAAGGTCCAGGTCGCCTGGCCGGCGGCCGACGGCATCCATGTCACCCCGCTCGGGTCGACGCTGAACCGCAGCGGCGCGGACACCGTGGTCGCCGGGGCCCAGGAGGTCGGCGGGCTGGTCGCCCACGACGACGGCTTCGCGCTGCTCACCAGGGTCGCGGACAGCAACAAGTGGAACGACACGGCCGCCGCCCTGATCCGCTACCGCAACGGCGCGCGGGTGTTCACCGACAAGCTCACCGGAACGGCGAGCAACGACACCTCACCCGTCCTCGACGGCCAACTCGCCTGGAACGGCACCGAGTACGGCGCCTACTTCGTCGTGCACGGCGCGGGCGGATTCGCCGACGGACACTTCGGCGACAAACTGGTCTACACGGGTGCCACCGGATCCCGGCTGAGCGGCGGCTGGGACTGGGGCTGCAGCCACAACGAGGGCATCGCCCTCTACCCGGAGAAGTCCGGCCCGTTCACCTCGGTCTGCCTGGACGACTGGCGCTCCGGACTCTTCGTCAGCACCGGGATCGGCGCCCCGGACGTGGCGCCGGTGCTGGGGCGGGAGCAGTGCTGGGCGGGCTACTGCGGCGGAGCCTTCCCGGACGGCACCGGCACCGTCGTCAAGTCCGCCGCCGGCCGCTACGCCGTCGCCGTCGCCTCGCGCGGGGCCGCCTCGGCCCAGAAGAACGCCGCCGACTCCAGCGGCCGCGGCTGGACGGTGACCCCGCGCTGGAGCACCCACCAGGTCGCTGTGGACTTCCTCAGCGACTCCTCCACCCCCAGCGGGAAGACCGTCTACCTGACCGCCGACCCGAGCACCGACCATGTCAACGTCCGCATCGCGCCCTACGGCGGGAGCCGGCTGCTGGTCACCTGGGAGTCCGTGTCCGGAGCCTCGTGCGCCAGCGGCACCTGCACCGGCCGCTTCAGTGGCACGCACCTGGAGCTGATCGACTACTCCGGCCGGGTGCTGACCCCCGCGGTGGTGGTCCCCGAGCACATCTCCGGCGACATCGCGGTGCTGCCGGGCGGCGACCTCGCCTGGGCCTCGGTCTCGGCCACCCCGAACTACTCCACGGCGCTCGGGGCCTCGCCCACCACCACGACGCTCTCCGTCGCCAGGCTGCAGTTGGTCGGCAGCTGAGCCGGGCTGAATTCCGGCGGGCCGCATAAGGGGCGGAAGGGGTTATTCCACTACGCAATTCCCATGGCGCAGCGGTATTGCGTATCAATTACATAACCGAGTTGTGCGGCAGGTATGAGCATGGACATCATGGCTGTTCGTGCCCCTGCCGAGCGTGTCCTGACGGTGGTGGAGCGCTCGGCCTCCCCAGGGTGGGAATGAGGCGAATCACCATTCTGCGGGGTTGTCGTGGGGGAAAACGAAGACGTGTCCGGTGTGCCCCAGGGCGGTTACTATCCGCCCGTTCCACCGCCGCCGGTGGGATTTGTCGCGCCTCCGGCCGATGACAGCGGGCCGGGCCCGCGCAGGGGACGCCGGGTGGCTTTGGCTGTCGCCTGCTGGCTGGTGATCGCGGCGGGTACGGCCACCGGGGTGGTGCTGGTGGGCGACGGCGGCGGGACGACGCAGGCCGCCGCGGCGGCGCTGCCCAGCGCCAGCGCCTCGCCCTCGGCGGTGGCGACCACCTCCGCGCCGGCCGTGCTGCCCACGCCGACGGCCGCGCCCAGCCCCAGCTCCACCGTGAAGGGCTCGGTCAACGGGTCGACGCACAGCGGCGACCTGCGTTTCTTCCTGCTGCCCGTACCCAGCGACGCCGAGGCCTACGGCAATGCCGACGGCGACACGATGTCCGTCGCCGACATCGCCAAGACCCTGGGCAACCCCACCACCAGCAAGAAGATCCTCAACGAGTACGGCTGCTCCGGCGGCGCGTACCGCAGCTACCGCAGCAACGACGGCACGGTCACGGTGAACACCCAGCTGATGCACTTCGACAGCTCCGGCCACGCCGGTGACTGGGTGTCAGGGCTGACCTTCGGCAAGGGCAAGGAGTTCAGCGTCTCCGGGATCACCAACGGCAGGGGCATCGCCTTCGACCCGACCACTGACGGTGACAACGGCCAACTGCTCGGAATCTCCCATGTGGGCGACGTCGAGTACGAGATCACGATCGTCGGGACCGGGAAGCTGGACCACGCGCTGCTGACCCCGCTGATGAAGCTCGAGGAGCAGCGGCTCAGCACCGGCCACTGAGGCGCCGCCGCGCCTGCCCGAACTCCCTTCCCCGACCGTCCCGTGGAGGACCGTTGACCACCGAAGCAGCCGACCCGGCGGCCCCTGAGCCCGCGGAGGCGGTGCCCCCAGCGCCCAAGGATCAGCCAGAACCCGTACTGCCTGCAGCAACTGACGCACCATCGGACACCGAGCCCGAGCCCGAGTCTGTTCTCGAGCCCGAGCCCGAGCCTGCGACCGAGCCCGCAGCTGCAGCCGAGCTCGTGCCTGAACCCGAGTCCGAGCCCGAGTCCGACGCTGTGCCTGAGCCTGCGCTCGCGGCCACCGCTGCCCCCGCACCCGCCGCAGTCGAGGCCGCCGCAGTCGAGGCCGACGCACCCGCGGCGGTCCCCGCCGTGGACGGGCCGCCTGCCGCGCGGAAACCCCGGCGTCGTGGAAGGACCGCGCTGATCATGGCGGTCGCCGTGGTCCTCGGCGCCGTCGGCGGCGCCGCGGTCGGCTACGCCGTACAGCAGAGCCGTCCGCCCACCCCGTTGCCCCCGCTCGCTGGCACCCAGCCGTCCTACCCGGCCGTCCACTCCTCCGCCGCGGCGCTCTCCGCGGCCGACGACGACCAGGTGAAGACCGACGGCGACCTCATCAAGCTCCTGGTTCCGGCACCCCACGGGGCGACGAAGCTGACGGGCAGCGACCAGATCGACAGTTGGATGGACGCCGCCGATTACGCGGAGTCGTACGAGAAGCCCGGCGGCGAGCTGAGCTGGCTGCTGGACCACTCCTTCCGCAGAGCCGCTTCGGCCGACTGGCAGGAGGGGACCGGCAGCATCACCTACACCACCGTGCGGTTGGTCCAGTTCGGCCACAGCGACGAGTCCAGTGCGCAGCGACAGACGACGGATCAGGAGGGCTACGCCCCGGACGCCACCGGCGGCACCGCCGTCTCCGTTCCGGGCACCGTCAGCGGTCAGGTCTACGCGGGGACCAAGAACACCGGTACGAACGGCTCCACCAACTACGAGGGCCGTGGATACGCCGTCCACGGTGACATCGCCGTGGAGGTCTTCGTCAATTCCGACCACCAGGTCAGTGCGAAGACAGTGCTGGCCCTCCTACAGAGTCAGCTGGAGCGGCTGTGACCACTGAATCCACCCAGCCGGGGCTCCCGGCGCAGCCCCCGGTCACTGCACCGGACCCCACCGCGCCGGACCCCACCGCACCGGACCGGAACCCCGCGGCGCGCAAGCCCGGCCGAGGCCGCTTGTTCGCCCTCGGAACGCTGCTCGTGCTCTCCGCCGTCGCCGTGGGCGGCGGTGTCGGCTTCGCCGTGCTTCAGGCGGAGAAGAAGCCCAAGGCGTCCGTGGCCACCGCATCGACCCGGCCCGCGCCCGCCGCATCGCCGGCCTACGGCGCCCTCGCCGACGGCAACCACTTCGGTTCGCTGCGCGATCTGCTGCTCCCGCTGCCCAGCGGAGACCTCCTGGGCCCCGACGATCCCGGCATCGGCAACGACACCGTGCTCGACGCCGCCCAGTTCCGCGCGATCTTCGACGAGGACATCGCCTCGGCGTCGGCCGGCGACCGCGCCAAGCTCGACCAGTACTTCAACGCCAGCTTCATCAAGGGCGACGCTGTGCGCACCTACCAGGTCTCCAACAGCCTCGTGGTGGAGCTCGAACTCCGCCAGGAGAACCAGCAGACCGCCGCGGCCGGCGCGAGCTGGGCGAAGGAGCTCGCCGACATCACCCAGGCGTACCGGGCGGGACCGGCCGTCCCCGGATTCCCCAAGGTGCACTGCTACCTGCCGCCGCTGCAGACCGGCGACAAACTCGACCACCTGGAGTGCGACGCCTCCGTGGGCGACCTCTACGTCCGGTTGTCGGCCTACGGCGTGGCGCCGTTGGACTCGTCCTCGGCGGTGGACCTGCTCCGCCAGCAGCTCGAACGCCTCGCGATCCCCGGAGCCCTGACATGAGCGACTTGACGGAATCAACTCCCGCGGGCGCCAAGGCCGACGCGCCGGTCGGTCCGCCGGTCGGCCCACCCTCCTTCGACACAGCCAACGTCTGGGCCGTGCCGCCGGAACTCCTGCCGTCGCGGCGCGACCGCACCTGGCTGCGCACCGCGCTGCGCTGGACCACCGCGGCGGTGGTCTGCGCGGCCGTGGGCACCGGTGCGGCCCTCGGGGTGGCGGCCCCGCGCCGCACCGACCTGCCGGGCCTGAAGACACCGGCGGACGGGCGCTATGTCTTTCCCGCGCTGAAGCTCCCCGCACTGCCGTCCGGATCGGTCGGCCCGCAGGAGGTAGCCACCGGGTCGGGGCAACAGCTGCATGTGGCCGATCTCCGGCAACTGCTGCTGCCCGCACCGGTCGACGCCAAGCGGGACCCCGCATATCCCGGTGCCACCGGCTGGTACCCGGTGGCCGACTTCAGCAAGAAGTTCACCAGCAGCGACAGTATGCAGTCCCGGTTCCAGGACTACGGTCTGCGCCACGTCGCCGCGACGGCCTGGACCGGTAGCGACGGGACCCGCACCGAGGTCTACCTGCTCGAGTTCCGCTCGCCCGGGAACGCGATCGCGTCCTTCGACGCCGACAAGGGCAGCATCCGTCCCCGCGGCCAGGCGGCACTCGCCCCGGACGACAACTTCACCCTGCCCGAGGGCCTCATCGCCGTGACCTCGGTCGCGGAGAACGCCGACGCGAGTCTGCGCCCGGCCACCCGGATCGTGTGCCTGCAGTACGGCGAGATCGAGGCGGTCCTGGTGCTGACCGGTCCCCAGCCGATCAGCCCGGTGGTCGAGCAGCAGGAGGCGGACCTCCAGAGCGAACTGCTGCTCGGCTGAGTCACGACATGTCCAGCTCTGCCACGTACCCGGGGTGCGGCCCCCGCATCGTCCCCTAGGGGACGCACCCCCAGCGGTACGCCGGAAGAGTGGGGGAAGCCGCTGCCCCCAGACTGATGCGGCGCGGATCGCCGCCCCGATACGGTCCTCCTGTGTCTGTCATCATCACGGACAACCTCACCAAGAGGTTCCCCCGGGTCACCGCGCTGGATCGACTGACCGTCGATGTGCAGCCCGGAGTGGTCGGCCTGGTCGGAGCGAACGGCGCAGGCAAGTCCACACTCATCAAGATCCTGCTGGGGCTCGCCCCGGCCACCGAGGGCACGGCCCGGGTACTCGGGCTGGACGTCGCCACCGAGGGCGGCGCCATCCGGGAACGGGTCGGCTACATGCCCGAACACGACTGTCTGCCACCGGACGTCTCGGCCACCGAGTTCGTCGTCCACATGGCGCGGATGTCCGGCCTGCCGGCCTCCGCCGCCCGTGAACGGACCGCGGACACGCTGCGCCACGTCGGCCTCTACGAAGAGCGCTACCGCCCCATCGGCGGCTACTCCACCGGCATGAAGCAGCGGGTGAAGCTCGCCCAGGCGCTGGTGCACGACCCGCAGCTGGTGCTGCTGGACGAGCCCACCAACGGCCTCGACCCGGTCGGCCGGGACGACATGCTGGGCCTGATCCGGCGCGTCCACGCCGAGTTCGGCATCTCCGTGCTGGTCACCTCGCACCTGCTCGGAGAGCTGGAGCGGACCTGCGACCACGTCGTCGTCATCGACGGGGGCAAGCTGCTGCGCTCCTCCTCGACCGCCGACTTCACCCAGGTGACCCAACTGCTCGCGGTCGAGGTGACGGACAGGCAGTCCGATCCCGCCTTCGACGCGGACAAGGCCCTGCTGGAGCGCCTCAGCGCCGACGGGCTGACCGCCAGGGCCGACGGCGGCCGGGTGCTGCTGGTCGAGATCAAGGGCGACGAGACCTACGACCTGATCCGGGACGCCGTGGCCGACCTGGGGGTGGGCCTGGTGCGGATGGAACAGCGCCGGCACCACATCTCCGAGGTCTTCAGCTACGACGAGGCGGAGCCGGCCGTCCCGTCCGACCGCGAGGAGGACTCCGCCCATGTCTGAGCAGACCCCCACGCAGCTGCCGGTGCAGTCGTCCCCGACCCAGGCGGTCCCGCAGCCGGACCGCGCGGACGTCATCCACGACATCGGCTACCGCCACTACGACGGACCCCGCCTCGGCCGCTCCTACGCGACCCGCTCGCTCTACACCCTGAGCCTGCGCGGCAGCTTCGGCCTCGGACGGTCCGCCAAGTCCAAGATCCTGCCGATGGCGCTGCTCGCGGTGATGTGCCTGCCCGCGCTGATCATCGTCGCGGTCACCGTCTACACCAAGCTCTCCAAGTACCCCAACGCGGCCAGCTACCCGCACTACCTGGGGCTGATGCAGTTCGTCATCGCGGTGTTCGTCGCGGCCCAGGCGCCGGTGGCGCTCTCCCGCGACCTGCGCTTCATGACGCTGCCGCTGTACTTCTCCCGTCCGCTGACCTCACGGGACTACGTGCAGGCCAAGTTCGGCGCGATGGTCTCGGCGATCTTCGTGCTGACCGGCCTGCCGATGCTGATCCTCTGGATCGGCTCGATGCTGGCCTCGATGGACTTCGGCTACAACCTGGCGCACTTCGCCTACGGGCTGGTCGCCGCGGCCTTCTACTCGCTGGCCTACGCCGGGATCGCGATGGTGATCGCCTCGGTGACGCCCCGTCGGGGCTTCGGCGTGGCCGCCATCATCGCGGTGCTGCTGATCAGCGAGGCCGTGGCCGGGATCATCTACGGGGTCCTGCACTTCCACGGACATGTCTCCGGGGCCGGCTGGGCGCTGATGATCAGCCCCGACACCCTGGTCTCCTCGACCGTCGACTGGTTGTTCGGGCTCGGCAACGACAACAGCTTCAAGGTCCCCTCGAACTTCGGCGGCTTCGTCTTCCTCGCCGAGATCCTGGTGATCGCCGCCGCCTCGTTCGGACTGCTGGTCCGTCGCTACCGGAAGATCTGAGAGGCCGCCATGACCACCATCAGCATCGACCAGGTCTCCCGCTGGTTCGGCAATGTCGTCGCCGTCAACGACGTCAGCATGACCATCGGTCCCGGTGTCACCGGCCTGCTCGGCCCCAACGGCGCGGGCAAGTCCACCCTGATCCACATGATGAGCGGCTTCCTGCCGCCCTCCTCCGGGTCGGTCACCCTCGACGGCGTCCAGGTGTGGAAGAACCAGGAGGCATACCGGCAGATCGGGCTGGTCCCGGAGCGGGAGGCCATGTACGACTTCCTGACCGGCCATGAGTTCGTGCTCGCCAACGCCGAGCTGCACGGCCTGCCCGACCCGGGAGCGGCGGCCCAACGCGCCCTCGCCACCGTCGAGATGGAGTACGCGCAGGACCGTAAGGTCACCACCTACTCCAAGGGCATGAAGCAGCGCGTCAAGATGGCGTCCGCGCTGGTCCACGACCCCGACGTGCTGCTGCTCGACGAGCCCTTCAACGGCATGGACCCGCGCCAGCGGATGCACCTGATGGAGCTGCTGCGCCGGTTCGGGGCCGACGGCCGTACGGTGCTCTTCTCCTCGCACATCCTGGAGGAGGTCGAGCAGCTGGCCCGGCACATCGAGGTCGTCGTCGCCGGTCGGCACGCGGCCTCCGGCGACTTCCGCAAGATCCGCCGCCTGATGACGGACCGTCCGCACCGCTATCTGGTGCGCTCCAGCGACGACCGCAAGCTCGCGGCGGCGCTGATCGCGGACTCCTCCACGGCCGGCATCGAGCTGGACTGGGCCGAGAAGGCGCTGCGCATCCAGGCCATCGACTTCTACCGCTTCACGGAGCTGGTGCCCCGGGTCGCCAAGGAGGCAGGCATCCGCCTGCACACCGTCTCCCCAGCCGACGAGTCCCTGGAGAGCGTCTTCTCCTACCTCGTCACCTCCGCCCGATGAAGCCCGACAAGAAGGTGAACCAGTGAACATCACCGTCGCCCGGCTGACCGTACGCGGCCTGCTCGGCCGCCGCCGCGGCCTGCTGCTGCTCGCGGTGCCCGCGCTGCTGCTGATCCTGTCGGTGGTGATCCGGGCCGCCGCCGGCCAGGACGAGTCCACCACCGTCAGCATCCTGGGCACCCTCGCCCTGGGCACGCTGGTGCCACTGCTCGGCCTGATCGCCGGCACCGGGGCGATCGGCCCCGAGATCGACGACGGCTCGATCATCTACCTGCTGGCCAAGCCACTGCCCCGGTGGAAGATCATCACCACCAAGCTCGCCGTGGCCATCGGCTGCACCGTGGTCTTCGCCGCGGTCCCGACCTACATCGCCGGGGTCATCCTCTTCGGCAACTTCGAGAACCTGGCACTGGCCTACGGCGTCGGCGCGCTGATCGCGGGGGTCGCCTACAGCTCGATCTTCCTGCTCTTCGGCGTGATCACGCGGCACGCGGTGGTGGTCGGCCTGATGTACTCGCTCCTCTGGGAGAGCATCGTCGGCAACTTCGTCACCGGGGCGAAGACCCTGAGCGTCCAGCAGTGGGCCCTCTCGGTGGCCAAGCGGATCGCCGACCCCGGCGTGGTCAGCTCCTCGGTGCACCTGCCTACGGCGGTACCGCTACTCATCGTGGTGACGCTTGGTGCAACGGCGTTCGCGGCTGTGCGGCTGAGCCGGTTGACGCTGGCGTCGGAGGAATAGGCTCTACCGCCGTTTCGCGCACGCAGTTAAACAAGCAGAGCCCCGCGCCCCTGGACCTTTGCGACTGACCCAAAGTTGCAATTGCTAGGGGCGCGGGGAACTGCGCGACAAGCCAGCTACGGCCTGAGCGTATGAGCCCTACCCGCACCCAGTCCCGCCGTAAGCGCAACCCCGCAGCACGCGAGCAGTAGCACCAACGGCAGAGTCCATCCCCCGGTCAGCTGATGAAGGGCCCCGAACCCAACAGGGCCAGCCGCCGCAATGAAGTACCCCACCATCTGCGACATCCCAGAAAGCTGCGAAGCCACCGCCGCACCCCCCGAGCGCAGCACGATCAGCGCCATCGCCAGCCCGAACCCGCCCCCCTGCGCGATCCCGAGCAGCACCGCCCAGACCCACGCGCCGCCCACCGGCGCCAGCACCAGGCCGAGGATCCCGCTGGCGTTGCAGGAGACCATCAGCGCGACCAGCCCCCGCTGGCTCCGCATCCGGCCGGCCAGCGTCGGCACGACGAACGCGCCCCCGACCTGGATCAGGTTGCAGAAGGCGAAGACCGCACCCGCGGTCCCGCGGTCCATGCCCTGGTCGGTGAGGATCGTCGGCATCCACGCGATCAGGGTGTACGAGAGCAGCGACATCACGCCCATGTAGACGGCGAGCTGCCACGCCAGCGGATGCCGCCACAGGCCGGCCACTCGCTCCCCGACCGGCTGAGAAACCACATTCCCCGCCGGACGGCGAACCTGCGGAAGCCAGACCACTGCGGCGAACAGCGCCAGCACCGACCAGGACGCCAGCGACCCCTGCCAGCCGCCGAAGGCATGCTCCATGGGGACGGACAGTGCCGCGGCCAGCGTCGCACCGACGATCATCGAGGTGGTGTAGACGCCGGTCATGGTCGCCGCACGGTCCGGGAAGTCCCGCTTCACCAGACCGGGCATGGTCACGTTGAGCAGGGCGATGGCCGCGCCGATCACGACGCTGCCCGCGAACAGAGCCCACGCACCGGAGACCACCCGCAGCCCGACCCCCGCCGCCAGCAGCGCCAGCGCCCCGAGCACCACCCGCTCCGGGCCGACGCGCCGCACCAGCCTGGGGACGAACGGCGCGGTGACACCCATCAGCAGCACCGGCAGGGTGGTGAGCAGCCCGCCCGCCGTCGACGACAGTCCGTAACTGTTGCTGACGTCGGTGAGCAGCGGCGACACCGCGGAGAGCGCGGCGCGCATGTTCAGCGACACCAGCAGGATGCCGACCAGTGCCGTCGCCGGGTGGACGGCGATCCTGGCCGCCCGGGAGGGTGCGGGGACTGACGGGGCGTAGGGCGTCTGGTCAGACAGAGTCGGGGTGTCGAGGGTGGTGCGCGACATGGCGTTCTTTCCGGAGTTGCAGGTGGGATGGATCAGTTGTCGCCGAGCAGGCGGCCCACGGCCGCCATCGGCTCGGCGAGGAGCAGCCGGCAGGCCGCCTCGGCGGCGTCCGGGTCGCCGGACTCGACGGCGTCGATCAGCGCGCGGTGCGAGGCGAGGTCGACCTCGGGCATGTCCTGGTCCCCGGAGGAGGAGCGCATGGACTCCCGCACCGAGGCGCTGAAGTAGCGGTAGACCTCGGTCAGCGCCGGGTTGTGCGCGGACTCGACCATGGCGGTGTGGAACTCCAAGTCGTGTTCGACGCTGGCCTCGCGCCCGGACCGCTCCGGCTCGTTGCGCAGGATGGTCTCCTCGGCGTCCAGCGCGGCCCGCATCCGGGCCAGGTCCTCCGGGGTGTGCCGGAGCGAGGCGAAACGCGCGGCCTCGGTCTCCAGCGCGGCGCGGACCTCCAGTACGTCTCGCACCCCGGAGCGCTGCACTCCGTGCAGTACGGCGGCCGGGTCGCTGGTGCTGCGGACGAAGGTGCCCTCGCCCTGCCGCGACTGCAGCATCCCGGAGTGCACCAGCACCCGCACCGCCTCGCGCACGGTGTTGCGGCCGATCTGGAGCAGCGCGGCGAGCTCGTGCTCGGTGGGGATGCGGTCGCCGACCTGCCAGGCGCCGCTGCCGATCTGGGCCCGGAGCTGTTCGATGGCGGAGTCGACCAGAGAGGTGCGGCCCGCGGCGTGCAGGTTGCTGCTCATCGTTCGCCTGTCTCCTCCGGTCGTCCTACATCCTCTTGCCCAGTCATCCTACAACTGAATGCGGACGCCGCCGACCCATCTGCGCCCGCCGGTCAGGTCAGCCCCGGCCGAGCAGCGGCATCGCGCTGGCCATCACCGTCACGAACGGGATGTTGGCGGTCAGTGGCAGCGAGGCCATGTGCAGCACGGTGCGGGCGACGTCCGCCACGTCCATCGTCGGCTCGGCGGCGATGCGGCCGTCGGCCTGGAGGGTGCCGGTGGTCATCCGCTCGGTCATGTCGGTGGCGGCGTTGCCGATGTCGATCTGCCCACAGGCGATGTTGTGCCGGCGTCCGTCCAGGGCGAGGGACTTGGTCAGGCCGGTGATCGCATGCTTGGTCGCGGTGTAGGCGACGCTGTTGGGGCGGGGCGCCTGCGCGGAGACGGAGCCGTTGTTGATGATGCGTCCGCCCTGCGGGTCCTGAGCCATCATCAGCCGGTAGGCGCCCTGGGCGCAGAGGAACGAGCCGGTGAGGTTGGTGTCCACCACCCGGCGCCACTGCTCGTGGCTCAGCTCCTCCGGCGGGGCGGACAGCGCGGCGACTCCGGCGTTGTTGAACAGCAGGTCCAGCCGCCCGAAGTGCTCCTTCACCGCGGCGAAGAGTCCGTCGACGGACCCGGGATCCGTCACGTCGGTGGGCACCACCAGCACGTTGTCGCCTGCGGCGGTCTCCCGCAACGGCGCTTCGCGCCTCCCGGCGAGGGTCACCGCCCACTCTGCGTCGAGCAATGTCCGCGCAGTGGCGCGCCCAATTCCCGACCCTGCTCCGGTCACGACCGCGATACCCGTGTACATGGCCGCACCTTAACCGGTGGGTGGTCACCGCTGTGGGAGGGCGCTACCGCCGTAGACGGTTCTCGCGCAGTTCCCCGCGCCCCTGGGGGTTAGGGGCGCGGGGAACTGCGCGACAAGCCACCCACCAGCGGAAACGTTCACGCAGCCGGGAACAGCAGCTCCAGCACCACAGCAACCCCGTCCGCGTCGTTGCTCGACGTGACCTCGTCCGCCGCGGCGATCAACGCGGGATGCGCATTCGCCATGGCGACACCGTGCGCTGCCCAGGCGAACATCGGCAGATCGTTCGGCATATCGCCGAAGGCCAGCGCGCGGTCCCGCTTCACGCCCAGTCGGGACGCCGCCAGGGCCAGGCCGGTCGCCTTGGAGAGGCCCAGCGGCAGGACCTCGACGAATCCGGGGCCGGCCATCACCACGTCCACCAGCTGCCCGCCGACCTCCCGGACGACCTGCGTGAGCTCGTCGTCGGTCAGGGTCGGGTGCTGCAGGAAGAGCCTGGTGATCGGCTCGGCCCAGAACTCCGAGAGGTCGGTGATCGCCCGGACGTCCTCCTCGCCGGTGCCGGGCATGCGGTAGCCCGGGCCGGCCAGGACCTCGCCGTCCAGCCCCTCGCGGCCCACCGCGAGGCACACCGGGCCGGCCTCCGCCTCGATCTTGGCGAGAGCCACCTGCGCGAGCTTGCGGTCCAGGGTGATCGAGGTGAGCAGCTTGTGCGCGCCCGCGTCGTACACCTGGCCGCCCTGGCCGCAGACGGCCAGGCCGGTGTAGCCGATGGCGTCCAGCGTGGGCCGGGTCCACGCCGCGGAGCGGCCGGTGACCACGATGTGCTGGGCCCCGGCGGCGGAAGCCGCCGCCAGGGCCCGCCGGGTGCGCTCCGACACGGTGTGGTCGGAGCGCAGCAGCGTCCCGTCGAGGTCCGTCGCGATCAGGTCGTACGGACGGGAGGGCCTCCCGCTGGCGCCGCTCACTTGCCGACCGGCTCCAGCACGGAGCGTCCGCCGAGGTAGGGCCGGAGCGCCTCCGGGACCACCACCGAGCCGTCCGCCTGCTGGTGCGTCTCCAGGATCGCGACGATGGTGCGCGGCACCGCGCACAGCGTCCCGTTCAGCGTCGCCAGCGGACGGTTGCCGCCCTCGCCCCGCATCCGGATGTCCAGTCGGCGCGACTGGTACTCGGTGCAGTTGGAGGTGGAGGTGAGCTCGCGGTACTTGCCCTGGGTGGGGATCCAGGCCTCGATGTCGAACTTGCGGGTGGCCGAGGAGCCCAGGTCGCCGGAGGCCACGTCGATGACCCGGTAGGCCAGGCCGAGCTTGTCGAGGAACTGCTTCTCCCACTCCAGCAGGCGCTGGTGCTCGGCCTCGGCCTCCTCGGGGGAGGTGAAGACGAACATCTCGACCTTGTCGAACTGGTGCACCCGGATGATGCCGCGGGTGTCCTTGCCGTAGGTCCCGGCCTCGCGGCGGAAGCAGGGCGAGAAGCCGGCGTAGCGCAGCGGCAGCCGGTCCGCGTCGATGATCTCGTCCATGTGGTAGCCGGCCAGTGGCACCTCGGAGGTGCCGACCAGGTAGAAGTCGTCCTCCTCCAGCCGGAAGACGTTCTCCGCGGCCTGGCCGAGGAAGCCGGTGCCCTCCATGGCCCGCGGCTTGACCAGGGCGGGGGTCAGCATCGGGATGAAGCCGGCCTCGACCGCCTGGGCGATGGCCATGTTGACCAGGGCGAGCTCCAGCAGCGCGCCGACGCCGGTCAGGTAGTAGAAGCGCGAGCCCGAGACCTTGGCGGCGCGCTCGATGTCGATGGCGCCGAGGATCCGGCCCAGCTCCACGTGGTCGCGGGGCTCGAAGCCCTCCGCGGCGAAGTCGCGGGGGAGGCCGACCTCCTCCAGCGTGACGAAGTCCTCCTCGCCGCCGATCGGGGCGTCGGGGTGCAGCAGGTTGGCGAACAGCCCCTGCAGCCGCTTGGCCTCCTCGTCGGCCTCGGACTGCTCGGCGTTGGCCGCCTTCGCCTCGGCGGCGAGGGCGGATGCCTGCTTGAGCAGCTCGGCCTTCTCCTCGCCCTGGGCACTGCGGATCTGGTTGCCGATCAGCTTCTGGGCGTTGCGGAGTTCGTCGAAGCGGGAACCGGAGGACCTGCGCCGCTCATCAGCACTGAGGAGGGCGTCGACAAGGGCGACGTCCTCTCCTCGGGCACGCTGCGAGGCGCGCACACGGTCAGGGTCCTCACGGAGCAGGCGAAGGTCAATCACGGGGACGAGCCTACCGGTCCCGGACTACCGGTTGCCGCTCCTTATGCTGCGCAGGGTCCGTTCCATTGCGGGCGCCGGCGGGCGGCCTGTTCTGCGGTGGTTTGTCACGTATCTGTCCCGGCCTGTCACCAGGGCGGTACAGCGCTCCTCAACCGCTCGCCGTCCTGCGAGGCTGGGACCAGGCACCGGAACCACCCAGGGGGATCCCATGAGCAGGCGTACGAACATCCGAATAGCGCTGGCAGGTGCCATGGTCGCGGCGATGGCCGCCACGCTGGTGGGATGCGGGTCCGGTGGGCGGGTCCAGGCCGGCGAGAGCGCGGCGGGGGGCTCGGGGGCATCCGGTACCGCCGCGCAGCCCTCCGCCGCGCCGACGGCGAAGAGCACCTCGGGCGACAACGTTCCGCCCGGCGGGACGGCGGCGGTCAGCCCGCTGATCGAGTACACCACCGGGGCCACGGGCCATGTGGTCGCCCTCACCTTCGACGACGGCCCCAGCGCGGTGTGGACGCCGAGGATCCTGGCGCTGCTGGCCGAGTACCACGCCCATGCGACCTTCTGCGAGATCGGCCCCAACGCAACGGCCGCCCCGGCGGTGGTCAAGGCGATCCTGGCGGCGGGCGACCGGCTCTGCGACCACTCGGTGTCGCACAACGAGACCATGAGCACGTGGAGCGTGCAGCGGCAGACCTACGAGATCGCCGGCGCCAAGAAGATGATCGAGGACGCGGGCGGGCCGGGGACCCAGGTCGACTGGTTCCGTGCGCCCGGTGGTGACTTCTGCCCGCTGAACCGGCACATCTCCGTGGCGAACGGGCTGCGGCCGCTGGGCTGGACCGTGGACAGCGAGGACTGGAAGCGACCGGGGGTGCCCAGGATCCTCGCCACTATCCACAAGGAATTGGTGCCGGGGGCGATCATCCTGATGCACGACGGCGGCGGGGACCGCTCGCAGACGCTGGCCGCGCTGAGGCAACTGCTGCCGGAGCTCGTCAGCCAGGGCTACTCTTTCGAATTCCCCGTTAAATGATCACAGATTGACACTCTCTGTCCTAGTCTGACTGCAATGAGTGAGTCTGTGACAATGCGGCCACCTGGGGATAACCCGCTCCAGCCTGTGGATATCTCGGTGACTCCGGAGGATTCATTGATTTGTCCACAGTTGCCGAGGCCGTCCTGTGGACCGCCGAGGGGGTCAGTGATGCTACTCCGGACCGCTCCGGCGGGCGGCTAAACCTCAGCTTTGATGGCAGGGGTGTGATTTTTGACGAACCTCGGGCGGCGAAAAAGGAAACAGGACGCGCATATGCCGAAATGTCCGATTCACGAGACGGGGCCGCTGGAGCCGGGCTCAGAGGGATTTGTCGATTCATCCCCAGCCTGTGGATAACTCACCCTTCATCCACACCCGGCCTGGCCTGGGGAAAACACGCGGCGCCAGATGAAGGGTCGTCAACGCGGCCTCGCAAAAAGCTGATCCAAAGCGATCTAACATGATCACCGGGGCTGCTACTGCTCTCCGCGTCCGTCCAGGCAGCGGGAGAGCCAGTCGGCCGCGCGGCTGAACTCCTCGTCCGAGGTACCCGGGCGGACCTGCGGCGCGATCTCGTCGGCCCGCGGGTAGGAGCCGAGGAAGCGCACCTTGGGGCAGATCCGGTGCAGTCCCATCAGCGCCTCGCTGACCCTGCGGTCGGTGATGTGTCCCTCGGCGTCCACCGAGAAGCAGTACTGGCCCAGGCCCTCGCCGGTCGGCCGGGACTCGATCCGCATCAGGTTCACCCCGCGCACAGCCCATTCCTGCAGCAGCTCCAGCAGGGCGCCCGGGTGGTCGTCGGCGAGCCAGAACACCGCCGAGGTCTTGTCGGTCCCGGTGGGCGCCGCGGTGCGTCCGGGGCGGCCGACCAGGACGAAGCGGGTGGTCGCGGCCGCGGCGTCGTGGATGTCGCTGGCCAGCGGCTCCAGGCCGTACAGCGGGCCCGCGAACTCCCCGGCGAAGGCCCCGTCGAAGCGCCCCTCCTGCACCAGCCGGGCGGCGTCCGCGTTGGACGCCGCCGACTCCCAGTGCGCGGTCGGCAGGTTCTCCGCCAGCCAGCGGCGCACCTGCGGCTGGGCCACCGGATGCCCGCTGACCGTCTTCACGTCCGCGAGCGCCGTCCCGGGCCGCACCAGCAGCGCGAACGCGATCGGCAGCAGCACCTCGCGGTAGATCATCAGCGGCCGACCGGTCGCCAGCTCGTCCAGGGTGGCGGTGACCCCGCCCTCCACCGAGTTCTCGATCGGCACCAGCGCCGCCGCGGCCTCCCCGTTCCGCACCGCGTCCAGCGCCGCCGGCACCGACACCGAGGGCACCAGCTCCCGCGTCGCCGCCTCGGGCAGCGTACGCAGCGCGGCCTCGGTGAACGTGCCCTCGGGACCGAGGTAGGTGTAACGGGTCGCGGACAACCGGGGCCTCCGTGGGTGGGGTGCCGACCAACGGCCGGCGACAGTGGACCACAGCAACGTTAGTCACTGCGGCCCACCGGAGTCCCCCGGTCTCAGGGTGTGGTCGCTAGGAGGTCGGGCCGTAGTAGCCCTCGAGATCGACGATGGCGTCGACGGTGCCGGTGTAGTTGTAGACGGAGATGTAGCCGCTGCCGTCGACGGGGACGATCGCTTGGACCGGGCGGGTCCGGCCGGGGACCAGGTTGAGGTTGGACGCTCTGGGCCGGGCTCCACCGGCGAAGGCGGTGAGGTACGTCGCCTCGGTGCTACCGGTTCCGGTCAGATTGATCGTGACGGCTGCGACCCCAACGGGGATGCCCTGGGTCCCCACCACCTTGATGCGCAGTGTTGCGCCGCTGCCGAGGTGGTGGCTGCCCACCCGGGTGTCGGCGATGCGGCTCGGTGCCAGCGGGACGTACGTGGAGCTGGGGTCCGGCCTACCGCCGGAGCCGGATGCGAATCCGCCCGGGCCGATGAAGAACCCGGCGACATCGGCGATCAGATCGGTGTGCCCATTGCTGTTGTAGAGGGTGAAGCCGGCATATTGGTCGAGCCGTGACACCACGAGGTTGGAGCCGGTCTTGCCGCGGCTGTAGTTCAGGTCCGAGACGGTGGGCGGGCTGCCGGCAGGCATGGCGGCGACCCAGCCGTCCGCACTGGCATTGGTCGAAGTGACGTTCATGACGACAGCGGTGGCATACAACGGGACCCGGAAACTGCCGAGGGAGCCGATCAGGGTGCGGGACTGTCCTGACCCGAACGGGTAGGGCTGTGGATTCAGACAGCAGCTACGGGTGTCCAGGATGCGCTGGGGTGCGGCAAGGGCAATGTATGTGTCGCCGATACCGGCCGCCGAGCCGGCGGTGGTGTAGTAGCCCCGGAGGTCGGCGATGAGGTCGACGCTTCCGGAGGCGTTGTAGAGGTCGACATAGCCGTCGGCGCCGACCGGAACGGTGACCAGGTTGGGGTTGGTCTCCCCGGCCTTGAAGTTGAGGTTGGAACTGTTGGCGGGGCGGGCGGTGCCCTCGGGGTAGGCCTCGACCCAACTGCTGGAAGTGGCGTCGGCGTCCGTGAGGTTCATCGTGACGGCGGTGGCGCTGCCGTCGGAGGGAACGCCGTAGGAGCCGGTCACCTTGAGGCGCAGCACGCCGCCGGGCCCGACCTTGTGCTTGGCCGCTCCGGTGCCGGTGCGTGTGTCCAGGATGCGCGCGGCGGTGACCGGAACGAATCTCGTTCCCACCGCGAGTGCCTTGCTGAAGCTGACAGTTCGTCCGCCGGTGTCGCTCACGCTGCCGCTGACGGTGTAGGTACCCGGTGCTGAATAGGTATGCCTGCTGCTCGGATCGGCGAGGTCGAATGGGACAGCCGGGCTGCCGTCACCGAAGCTCACCTGTCCGGAGCTCATCGGCCAGGAGCCGGTCGTGGAGATGCTGAAGCCGGCGTTCAGGCCGTCGCTTCCCACGCTGGGCGTAGCCACGAGCGGACCGGCTGTCCTGACGATGACGGAGGACGCACTGGGGTAACTGCGCTTGGTGCCGTCCGAGAGGGTCGCCGTCACGTGTGGGTTGTAGGTGCCGACGGTGGCGTACGTATGCTCTGCCGTCGGAGTCGCGGATGTCGTCGGGGCGGTCCCGTCGCCGAAGTCGATGGAGTAGGAGGTGACTCCGGTTCCCCAGGAGTTGTGCACCGGAGCTGTGAGGGTCTCCAGGAGCGGTGCAGGTCCGGTGGCGACGGAGGCGGTGATGGGGCCGAGGGAGAACGGGTCGGTGAACTCCAGGGCGCCTCGGTCGACGTAGCCGGATCCGGTACCCGTGTTCGGTACGGTGGGGTCGTCGACGCGGGCTTTGCCGTGCAGGTCCGTGGCGGACTCGCCGGGGGCACCGGCGTCGCCGGAGTCGATCAGTGGTGAGCCCTCGGTGGGAATGACGGACGGTCCTGGGAGCGTGTCCACGTCGTGCCGGCCCTGGCCGGTGGCGGTGTGCATGGCCGCGCTGGACGCGTAGGTGGTGCCGCCCCAGTCGTAGTCGAGGTGGGACTTGTCTGCGGTGACGCTGTTGTAGTCCTCGGTGACGCCGCCGGTCGAGTCGGCGGAGACGTTGATCGCGGGTGGCCCGGACTGGTCCAGGCGCTTCGGCATCATCACGGTGTTCTCGACGGACCCGGAGGTACTGCCGGTGATCACCACTCCGCCACCCGAGGCCAGGGTGGTGTCGCCCGCGAGTTCGAGGTCCTGTACACCGTCGGCGCGCACCCCGGCTCCAGGCGCTTCGATGCCGTCGCTCGCGAGCACGATGTGCTGCGCGCCCGACCCGATGCTGATGCCGTCCCCCGCCGTGTACTCGGTAATCGAGTGGAGGATGCTCACATACGAGGAAGCGCCGTCGATGGTGATGGCGCCATCCGGCCCGGCACTACTACTCGGGAGCGAGGTGACGCTGCCTTGCTGCACGACCTGGTCGATGCCGATGTGCTGTGCGTTGACCAGGCTGATGGAGGTGTTCGCGCCGGGATGCAGGTTGAGGTTTCGCAGATTCACGTACTGGGCGTTCCTGAACGTGATCATCGGTTGACCGGCTCGGGGGTCGGACGCGTTCATGGCAGCCAGCGAGACGGTGCCCCATGACGTCCATCCAGTGAAGGTGATAGGGGCGTTGGCCGTCCCGGACTTGCTGAGGACGACGGGGAACACCGGGCTTGCGGCGCCGATGTGCACAGTGTGGCCTGCGACTACGGCGTCGGCGGCGGCCTGCAGCGTGCAGTAAGGGGCGGTCATTGTTCCGGTGCCGCTGTCCGTGCATGCTGAGCCGCTGCTCACGTACAGGTCGGTGACCGACCCGTCGGCGTGGGCGGTCGTGGCGCCGAGGCCGGTGAGGAACAGGGCGGCGGCGGTCGTGGCTATCAGTGCGCGTCTGCGCGGCATGCGAGTTTCCCCCCGGGCCGAGGGAGCGCGTGAGGGTGCGCTGCTGACCGCGGCCGGTGATTCGTGTGAGGCCTGTGTGGGGGCTGAGCGTAGCGCGTGAGATTGCCAGCAGGTCAAGGGGGTAATCGCGGTCGGGTCAGGACTCCAGGAGGGCCTGGCCGACATATCCCCCGCTGGTGGGCACACCGCCCGGGACGGCGTAGAGGCCGGTGGATTCGTGGCGGATGAAGACCGAGAGGGCGTCGCCGCGGGCGAGTTTGCGCTGGACCGGGACGAAGCCGGTGAGGGGGTCGGCCTGGAAGGCGGTGAAGAGCAGGCCGGCGTCGGGGGCGCCGTCGCTGCGGAAGCCGTCGTGGTAGGAGTAGCCGCGGCGGAGCATGGCGGCGCCCTGGTTGGCGTTCGGGGTGGCGACGCGGATATGGGCGTCGCCGGGGACGGCCAGGGAGCCGTCGGCGTTCTGCTTGTTGAGGTCGACCGCGGTGGTCTCGGTGCCGCCGGAGAGCGGGGCGCCGGAGGCCTTGCGGCGGCCGATGACCCGTTCCTGACGGTCCGTGGACTGCTGGTCCCAGGCGTCCAGCAGCATCCGGATCCGCCGGAACACGGCGTAGCTGCCGCCGGCCATCCACGCCGGGTCGCCCTTGGCGGGGACGAAGATCCGGGCGTCGAAGGTGGAGTCGGTGGGCTTGGGGTTGTTGGTGCCGTCGATCTGTCCCATCAGATTGCGTCCGGTACGCGGCTGCGCGGTCGCGCCGGGGGAGCGGCTGAAGCCGCTCATCTGCCAGCGGACCGTGGCGGCGCCTGCCGCCAGCCGCTGCAGGGTGCGCATGGCGTGATGGGTGACCAGGGCGTCGTCCGCGCAGACCTGGACCCAGAGGTCGCCGTCGCTGCGGCTGCGGTCCAGCGCGTCCTCGTGGAACGAGGGGAGCGGTGCGAGGGCTGCGGGGGCGGTGGCGGAGATCTTGGGGAAGACGGAGGCGCCGAAGCCGAAGGTGACGGTCAGTGAGGAGGGGCCCGCGTCCAGGGCCACGGCGTCGTCGGCGAGGCCGGGCGGGGTACGGCCCTCGGCCAGCGCCGCCGCCGCTGCCGACCAGCGCTTCATCAGCGCGACCAGGCCGGGGCGGGCCGTCCCCGGGGTGAGGTCGAAGGCGGTGGCGACCAGCCGGGCCTGCATCGGCTGGATGATCCCGGCCTGGTGGACGCCGTGGAAGGGGACGGTGTCCGCGCCGAGCGAGGTCAGCGGGGCTGTGGCCGAGGCGGCCGGGGCGCCGGCCAGTGCGTGCGCGCCGAGGCCGGCGCCCGCGCCGACGGCGAGGCCCGCGCCGACGGCGAGGCCCGCGGCGCCGGCCGTCCCGGCGGTGGCGAGCAGCCGCCGCCGGGACAGGCCGTGCGGGTTGTCGTCCTGGTCGTGCGTCGTCATCTCAGGAGCTCACGTTCATGGTCGCGGTCACGGTCGTCTCGTCGATGGCGTCCGAGCGGACGCTCACCGACAGCTGCCAGCTGCCCGCCATCGGCAGTTGCAGGGCCGAGGCGGCCCAGTGGCCGACGTCGAGCTTGGACAGCTTCACCGGCAGCGGACCGAGGCTCTTCGCCGGCAGGGTGAGGGTGACGTCCAGTTCGGGCTCGTCCGCGGGCTTGCCGCTGCTGTCGTAGACGTAGGCGTGCAGGACGTTGGTGCCGACCCGGGACGGGTCGACCTCGATGCTGACCTTGCCCTTGGCGTTGGCGCCGGGGCCGCCGGTGTCGAACGGCAGGGTGAGGTCGGCCGGTCCGCTGGTGATCTGCTGCACCTGGCCCGACGCCTGGGACTGTGCGGTGACGGAGCGTCCGGGCGGCGCGTTGGTGAGCAGGGTGGTGACGATCAGCACGACGACGGCGAAGGTCACCTCCAGCAGGACGGAGCGCAGCAGCATCCCCCGGGCCGGGCTGGCCTCGCGGGCCCGCTGCGCGGTCGCCGTGCGGCGGGCGGCGTCCTGGCGTTCGAGCTGGGCGCGGCGGACCGGGTCCGGTTCGTCGGACGCTTCGTCAGCGGGCTGCTCGGCGGGCTGCTCGGCGGGCACCGGGACGGGTTCCGGCTCTGCGGCGGGCTCCGCAGCCGGCTCCGGCTCGCTGCCGAGCAGCGCGGTCCAGCGCCGGGAGATCCACGCCGCGGCGAGGATCACCACCACCGCGCCGACCTTCACCAGCAGCAGTCGGCCATAGGTCGTCGAGGTCAGCGCGCCCCAGGAGCCCAGACCGCGCCAGGCCTGGTAGACGCCGGTGGCGACCAGCGCCGACACCGAACACAACGCCACGGTGGAGAACCGCCGCACCGAGGAGACCCCGATCCCGCCCTCCCGTCGCCCGACCACCACCCCTGCCTGAGGCGCTTCGCGCCGCACCTCTTTCTGTCGCCCGACCACCACCCCTGCCTGAGGCGCTTCGCGCCGCACCTGCTCACCCGCCGGGGTCCGCAGCCCGACCAGCACCGTGGTCAGGCCGCCGAGCCAGAACGCCATGGCGAGGATGTGCACCACGTCCAGCGGGACGGCGAGGCCGACCTGGATGCCGACCGAGGCGTGGTCGGCCAGTGCCCAGGTGCAGGCGAGGGCGATCGCGAGCACCGCGCCCGCCGCACCGAGGGTGGCCCGCAGCCGTCGTTCGGTGGCTTCGGTGGACCCGGTAGCGGGGTCGGTCTCGTCGGCCGGTCGGCCGACCCCGTTCTGGCCGCCCAGCATCGACAGGAACACGCCCGCCGCCGCGAGCAGCAGCATCCGCACCACCAGCATGGTGCCCAGGTGCTCGCCGAGGGTGCGCTGAATCACCGTCAGGTCGACGGCCTGCCCGATCCCGGTCGCGGCCTCGTACGGCCCGCGCAGCAGCAGTTGGGCGACCGTCGCCAGCAGCAGTCCCGCCCAGCCGCCCAGCATCAGCCGCTGTACCGAGCGCCGCCGCACCCCCGCCGGCCAGCACAGCAGCACCAGCGCCACCGAGCCGACCAGCAGCGCGTACGCGCCGTACTGCACCGTGCGCGAGCCGCCGTAGAGGGCGCCGACCAGGGTGGTGCCCTTGACCGGCTGCTCCCCGGCGACCGGGGTGGTGCTGGAGGTGTGCCCGTAGGAGAAGGTGAAGGCCCCGGAGACCGGGTGGGTGTCGGCGGAGATCGCGCGCCAGGCCACCGTGTAGGTGCCCTGGGCCAGGCCGGAGGCCAGGGCGACCCTGGCGGTGGTGTCGTCGCTGCCGTTGTGCCCGGTGGACCCGCTGTCCACGCGCTTGCCCGCCGGGTCGAACACCCGCATGTCGTCGGCGGCCAGCGTGACCTGCTCGCTGAAGTGCAGCACGACCTGCGTCGGCGCGGTCCGCACCACGGCGTTCTGGGCCGGGTCGCTGGACAGCAGCGCGGCGTGCGCGGACGCGGAGGTCGCCCCCGCCAGCATCAGCGCGAGCAGCAGCCCGAGCAGGGTGGCGAGGGAGGCGACGCGGGTCCGGGGGGCAGTCTGCATGGCCGTCACTTCGTCGTTGGAGGCTGGTAGGTCAGCGGCTGGACCGTGGCCTCGACCGTGACCGTTCCCGAGTACTGGAACGACAGCCGCAGCTCGATCTGCCGGCCCACCTTCGGCGCGGGGCTGAGGCCCATCAGCATCACATGGGTGCCGCCCCGGGCGAGCTGCGCAGTGCCGTGTGCGGGCACGTCCACGCCGTCTGTCTGCCGCATGGACGTCTCGGTGGACTGGTTGAGCGCCGCGCTCTGCACGGACGGGCTGCTCACGCCGGTCAGCCGGTCGGCGGTGCCGCCGGTGTTGCTGATGTCGAAGTAGGCCACGGCCATGTCCGGGGTCGCGGACAGCGGTATGTAGGCGTTGCTGACGCTGATCCGCGCGGGTGAGGCGGCCGTGGACGTGCCGCCGGAGGAGCCTCCGCAGGCCGTCAGCCCGAGGCTGCCCGCGAGCAGCGCGGCGCCGACGAGGGCTGCCCCGCGCCTCATGCCGTCACCCCTTTGATCAGCAGGGGCAGGTCGTGCAGGTAGGTCGCCGAGGTGGTGCCGCTGGTGTAGAGGATGTGCGCCTTGTTGTCGGTCGGCGTGTACGCCAGGACCTGGGCCCCGTGCACCGGTTCCTGGCCCTTGGTCGGGGCCTCCACCGCGACGCCGACCGACTTGGCCGCCGCGATGATGGTGCTGATGTCGCCGGTCAGCCCGATGAAGCCGCTGTTGAAGGAGTTCAGCCAGCTGCGCAGGGTGGCGGGGGTGTCCCTGGCCGGGTCGGTGGTCACGAAGACCACCTCGACCGACTTCTGCTGGGCCTTGGGCAGCTTGGAGATCGCCACCGCGATGTCGCCGATGGTGGTCGGGCAGACGTCCGGGCAGTGCGTGTAGCCGAAGTAGAGCAGCACCGCCTTGCCGGCGGTCTGCTTGGCGATGTCGAAGGGCTTGCCGCTGGTGTCGGTGAGGGTGGCGGCGGGCTTGTCGAAGGTGCGGCCGAGGTTGACGCCCTGGTAGGGGGAGTTGCTGCCCTGGCCGCTCAGCTGGTTCACGGCGCCGGAGTTGTCGCCGGAGGAGGAGCCGGACGAGCCGGAGGAGCTGCCGCAGGCGGCCAGCAGCAGGCCGGCGGAGGCGGCGACGGCGCCGGTGAGCAGGGAGCGGCGGCGGAGGTGCGGCATTCTGTGGTCCATTCATGCTGCGGGTCTGCAGGTCTGCGGGGTCTGCGGGGTCTGTTGCAGAGGTGCCGGTGCGCGGGGGCGGGCCCGGACGGTGGGGCCCGGGGGCCCGCCCCCGCGCGGGATCACTCGCGGCCGGTGCCGCGCGTCGTGCCGCCGCGGCGCCAGCCGAGGAAGCCGAAGCCGACGCCGAGCAGGCCGATGACCACACCGACGGCGGCGAGGACCCGGGCCGTGGTGTCGCTGCCGGCCTTGGCGGCCGTCGTCGCGGTGGTGGCGCTCGGCTGCGCGGAGGCCGAGGCACTGTCACTGCTGCCGGAGCCGGCCGCGCTGGTCAGGTGGAGCACCGGGGCCGGGTTGGCCGGCTCGGCCTGGCCCTCGACGGTCGGCTGGATCCAGCGGACGACCGAGCCGTCGCTGTAGGTCTGCAGCGCCTTGAAGGTGAGCGTGTTGGTGTCGGTGGGCAGCGGGCCCAGCGACAGCGCGAAGTCCTGGAACTGCCCGGGCTTGATCGTCCCGCCGCTCCAGGTGATCTCCGAGACGGCCTCGGTGACCTGGCCGTCGTCGGTGGTGAGCGGCTTGTTGAGCTTGGTCTTCTGCACGGTGACGGTCCAGCCCGGGACGGCCTCCGTGGCGACGGAGGCGATCGGGTGGTCGGTCGGCAGGTACAGCTGCACCTGGGTGGTGTTCGCGCTCGTCTCCTCGTTGGGGACGCGCACGTTCACCTCGGTGTAGCTGCCCTGGGCGGCGCTGCCGGGGTTGACGCTGACGTGCGCGGAGGCGGGCCCCGCGAGCAGCAGCAGGGCCGTCGCGGCCAGGCCGGTGACGATGACGGTGGAACGCATGATGGAACTCTCCGGTGGTGGAGGTACGGGGGCAGGGAGGCATGGCCGACCTGCCCTGCCCGTGCTGCCGGAGAGGTTCCTCGGGTCGTGTCGGGGTCGGGTCAGGCCGGGAGGGCGCACAGCGGCGGCCCGCGCCTGACGACCTGGTGGCGCAGCAGGACGCCGTACGGGCGGGTCCTGTGCTCCGGGGCGCGGCTGCGGCGGGCGGCTGCGGCGCCGCCGTCGGGGCTGCCGAGCCGGCCGTGCAGCAGCGCGGCGGCGAGGGCGAGCAGGGTGCGCAGCGGCGCGGTCCAGGTCTGTGCGAGGGTCTCGGCGACCTGGCCGGTCAGCCGCAGCAGCCGCCAGAGCGCCACCTCGCCGCGGCGGAGCCACCAGCCGGCGGTGAGCGCGGCGAGGAGGTGGCCCAGCAGCATCAGCGGGCTGAGGCCCAGCGGTCCGCTGTGGGTCCAGAACGAGGACAGCTGCGGAGTGCCGCTGATGACCAGGTGCGGATCGATGCCTGCCTGCGCGACCAGCTGCGCGGCGGTGGTGCCGCGGGGCAGCGCGGCCGCGGCCGACCCCGCCGGGCCGCAGAGCAGCTTGGCGGCGAGCGCGGCGAGGGTGCTGCCGGCACCGGACGAGCTGCCCATGCCGTCCATCCCGGCCATGCCGTCCATGCCACTCATGCCGGACATGCCATTCATATGGCCCATGGCCGCCTGGTGGAACAGCAGGTGCAGGGCGAGCTGGCCGACCGCCAGGGCCCCGACGATCGACGGCAGCCGCCGTTCCCGTCCGGCCAGCGCGGCGGCGATCGCCCACACGGCGAGGCCGCCGAGCAGCAGCGCGGCCACGGGGATGCCTCCGCCGCCGGCGAGGCAGTGCCCGACCGCGGACACCAGGACGCAGACCACCGCGAAGGGCAGCGCCCTCAGCATGCGGAGGTCCAGTGCGGCGGCGCGGTCCGGCGTGGTCACCGGGGCGGCTGGGAACACAGACATGACGTCGGCCAGTCTCTCACCGCGCCCCGGGCCGCCCGCGTCTGGGTGCCGGGTACGCCGTCGCGGCAGGGGAGCGTGCGCCCGCGTACCCGTCCACGGACACGCCGCCGCGGTGCTCCGCCGTGCGCGCTCCGCTTCCGTACGTCCGCTAAGGGAGTGACAAGTTCCCGCCGTGACGATTGATTCCCCTGACGGTCGGTTATAGGTAGTGATATGTGGAGCCGCAGCCAGGAGGAGCCTGCCGTGGACATCTGGTGGTCTCTACACCTTCGGCGTGAGCCGGCGAGCGTTCCGCTCGCCCGCCGCATCCTTCTGGGGACCATGGCTTCGGCCGGTGTCGATCCCGACATCTCGCACGAGGTCGGCGTCGCCCTGACCGAAGCCTGTGCCAACGCTGTGGAGCATGCCGCGCATCTGACGGACACCGGCGAGGACAGCGGATTCCAGGTCACCGCGACCATCGAGGACGGCTGTCTGCGGGTCGAGATCACCGATACCGGCCCCGGCTTCTCGGCTGACCCAGGCTGCTCCTCACCCGCCCCCGGAACGACGCCGGCCGAAATCCCGGCGACGACCCGGATCCGTCCCTGCGCCCCGGCCCGCAGCCACCGCAGCCGCCGCCACGGTGCGTTGGCGCCCGCGTCGGCGCGTCCCCGGCCGGTCCCGGTCCCGGTCCTCGGGGCGGACCTCGCAGCGGACCTCGCAGCGGACCTCGGAGCGGACCTCGGACTCGGCACGGACGCGGCGGCCTTCGCCGACGCCGGTCACGAGCTGCCGGACCTCTGCGCCGAGAACGGTCGCGGCCTGTTCCTGATCCGGGCGCTGATGGACCACGTCCAGTTCCGCAACCACCCCCGCAGCGGCGCCGTGGTCTCCTTCGACAAGATGCTGAAGTACCGCGACCGCCCGCTGCTGCACGCCTCCTGAGCGCTGCCGGCTTGACCCTCACGCGACGTCAGGAACCAGGCTGGTCAGCGGAAGGGAGAGAGCCATGAGCTACTCGGTGGGCCAGGTCGCCGGTTTCGCCAGGACCACGGTGCGCACCCTGCACCACTACGACGAGATCAAGCTGCTGTCGCCGAGCGGTCGCACGGCGTCCGGCTACCGCCGCTACGACGACGCCGACCTGGACCGGTTGCAGCAGATCCTGTTCTACCGCGAGCTCGGGTTCTCCCTCGAAGAGATCGCCACGATCCTGGACGACCGCGACATCGCCCCCTCCGAGCATCTGCGGCGTCAGCACGCGCTGCTCACCGGGCGGATCGAGCGGCTCCAGCGGATGGCGGCGGCCGTTGAGGAAGCATTGGAGGCACGCACCATGGGAATCAGGCTGACCCCCGAGGAGAAGTTCGAGATCTTCGGCGAGGGCTACCAGGAGTACGAGGACGAGGCGCAGGAACGGTGGGGCGGGACCGACGCCTGGGAGCAGTCCCGGCAGCGGACGGCCGAGCTCACCAAGGACGACTGGATCCGGATCAAGGCCGAGGGCGACGGGATCATGCGGCGCATCTCGGCGGCGGTGCGGGGTGGCGTGGCCGCCGACAGCGGGGTGGCGATGGACATCGCGGAGGAGCACCGGCAGCACGTCTGCCGCAACTTCTACGACTGCAGCTATGCCATGCAGCGGGGGCTGGCGGAGATGTTCGTCGCGGACGAGCGGTTCCAGGCCACGTACGAGGAGTTGGCCGAAGGGGCGGCCCGGTGGTTCCGCGATGCCGTCTTGGCCAACGCGGAACGGGGTGAGCGTCGGTAGGGGCTCCACGTCTGCGGTGGTTGCTCTTCGCGCACGCCTTTGAATCAAGCAGAGCCCCGCGCCCCTGAGATGCTGCAACTGGCTCAGTTGCACTTGCTAGGGGCGCGGGGAACTGCGCTGCCAACCATGCACCTTCGTAGAGGGTTGATCGCGCAGTTCCCCGCGCCCCCTAAAAGAACTACGCCGCCGTCCCGAAGGAGCGCCGGTACCCGGTAGGGGTGGTCCGCATGGCGCGGGCGAAGTGGTGGCGGTAGGTGGCGGGGCTGTCGAAGCCGACTGCTGTGGCGATCTCCTCGACGGTCCCGTCCCCGGCTTCCAGCAGGGGGAGGCTGGCCGCCACCCGTTGGGCGATCACCCAGCGAATCGGGCTGGTGCCGTTGCGGCGGGTGAAGTGCCGCAGGTACGACCGCTCCGACATCCGCGCGGCGCGCGCCAGCACCGGCACGGTCAGCGGCTGCGCCAGCCGGTCGAGCGCCCAGGCCATGCTGCGGGCCACGCCGTCGTCCTCCCCCGCCACCGGCCGTACCGCCGCCTCGATGAACTGGGCCTGCCCGCCCTCCCGGTGCGGCGGCACCACGAAGCGGCGGGCGACGGTGTTGGCGACCTTCGCGCCGTGGTCGCCGCGCACCAGGTACAGGCACAGGTCGATGCCGGCCGCGCTGCCCGCGCTGGTGAGCACGCTGCCGTTGTCGACATAGAGGACGTCGGGATCGACCTCCACCTCCGGGTAACGCTCGGCGAGCAGCGCGGCGTAGCGCCAGTGCGTGGTGGCCCGCCGACCGTCCAGCAGCCCGGCGGCGGCGAGGGCGAAGGCGCCGGAGCAGATCGACACCAGCCGGGCCCCGCCCGCATGGGCCGCGCGCAGCGCGGCGACCAGCGCGGGTGACACCTCGCCCCGGGCGTCGGGGACGCCGGGCACGATCACGGTGTCCGCGCCGGCGAGCACGTCCAGGCCGTGGTCGGCCTTCAGGCTGAACCCGCCGACCGCCCGCAGCTCCCGTCCCGGTTCCTCGGCGCAGACCCGCAGCTCGTACCAGGGCAGCTCGCCCAGCTCAGGCCGGTGCAGCCCGAACACCTCGACCACGACGCCGAGTTCGAAGGGGGCCATGCCGTCGAAGGCGAGCACGGCGACGGTGTGCGCGGTCTCGGACGGCGGGCGGGCGGCGATGGTCAGCATCAGCCCTTGAGCTCCGCCATCCAGCTCTCGACCTCGGCCGAGGTGCGCGGGAGGGAGGCCGAGAGGTTGCGGCTGCCGTCGGCGGTGACCAGGATGTCGTCCTCGATCCGCACGCCGATGCCGCGGTACTCCTCGGGCACCGTCAGGTCGTCGGCCTGGAAGTACAGGCCGGGCTCGACGGTGAGGACCATGCCCGGCTCCAGCAGGCAGTCGACGTAGGTCTCGGTGCGCGCCTGGGCGCAGTCGTGGACGTCCAGGCCGAGCATGTGGCCGGTGCCGTGCAGGGTCCAGCGGCGCTGCAGGGCGAGTTCCAGGACGCGTTCCAGCGGCCCCTCGACCAGGCCCCACTCGATCAGGCGCTCGGCCAGCACCCGCTGGCTGGCCTCGTGGAAGTCGCGGTAGCGGGCGCCCGGCTTCACCGCGGCGATGCCGGCCTCCTGGGCGTCGTACACCGCGTCGTAGATCTTCCGCTGGAGCTCGTCGAAGCGGCCACTGATCGGCAGGGTGCGGGTGACGTCGGCGGTGTAGAGGGTGTGCGTCTCCACGCCGGCGTCGAGCAGCAGCAGCTCGCCGGGGCGGACCTCGCCGTCGTTGCGGACCCAGTGCAGGGTGGTGGCGTGGGCGCCGGCCGCGCAGATGGAGCCGTAGCCGATGTCGTTGCCCTCGACCCGGGCCCGGCGGTAGAAGGTGCCCTCGATCCACCGCTCGGAGCTGGCCACGGCCTGGGCCAGCTCGCGGACCACGTCGGTGAAGCCCTTGGCGGTGGCGTCGCAGGCGGCCTGCAGCTGGGCGACCTCCCACTCGTCCTTGACCAGGCGCAGCTCGCTGAGGAAGACCCGCAGCTCCTCGTCGCCGTGCCGGGTGGTGTGCTCGGCGAGCGCGGCCTCCAGCGCGGCGTCGTAGGAGCGGACGATCCGGGTGGTGCCCGGCCTCTCCTCGGCTGCGAGCGTCAGCTCGGCGACGGCCTGGCGGACGTCGCGGGTGGGCAGGCCGAGCAGGGCCTCGGCCTCGGCCAGGCTGTGCCGGCGGCCGACCCACAGCTCGCCCTGGCCGTCGAGCCAGAACTCGCCGTTCTCACGGTTGGAGCGCGGCAGCAGGTAGGCGGTGGCGTCGTGGCCGCCCTCGCCGCGGGGCTCCAGCACCAGCACGGCGTCCTGGCTCTGGTCGCCGGTGAGGTGGACGTACTCGGTGGCGGCCCGGAACGGGTACTCGGTGTCGTTGGCGCGGGTCCGCAGACCCCCGGCCGGGACCACCAGGCGGTCGCCGGGGAAGCGGGCCGACAGCGCGGCGCGGCGCTTGGCCGCGTAGGCGGACTGCTC
Source organism: Streptacidiphilus sp. EB103A (assembly GCF_041261405.1). Classification (NCBI taxonomy): domain Bacteria; kingdom Bacillati; phylum Actinomycetota; class Actinomycetes; order Kitasatosporales; family Streptomycetaceae; genus Streptacidiphilus; species Streptacidiphilus sp. EB103A. The sequence continues at coordinate 38,384 of NZ_JBGCAQ010000015.1, forward strand.
GACGGGGACGAGGTCGCGCAGCTCGGTGTCGGCCCAGCCGGCCTTCATGACCTCGGCGAGCTCGTCCGAGAGCGCCGGGTAGAGGCCGTTCTTCCGCCCCTTGATCGGCTGGTCCTGCGCCTCGTCGACAGCCTCTGGTGCCTCGGTCGTGGTCGGCTCGGTCGCGTCGTTCACCTGCGTCGCCTCCTGCTCGTACGGGACCACCCGCGGACGGGGGGGTCCCTACGATCCTAGGACCTGCGAACAGATGGCCGAAAGGGTCGGAAGCCCTCTTCGTCCCTTACTCGAAGCCCGCCGCCAGCAGCACGATGTCGTCCGCCCCGGCCGGGCCGTCGGCGCCGTCCAGGCAGGTGCTGAGCAGGTACGCGCAGAAGCGGTCCGGGTCGTGCCGGGCCTCGCGGGGGGCCGCAGCCGCGGCCGAGCGCAGTTTGGCCTGTCCGGCGTGCAGCGAGGTGCCGCAGCGGCGGGCCAGGCCCTCGGTGTAGAGCAGCAGCAGGTCGCCGCGGTCCGCCCGGAGCTCCACGCCAGGGGCCTCCCAGCAGCTCAGCATGCCCAGCGGGGCGGAGAGCGAGGTCTCCACGAAGCTGGCGCCGAAGGAGGTCACCAGCAGCGGCGGGCACTGCCCGGCGCCGGCGATGGACAGCTGCCGGGTGCGCGGGTCGAGGTAGGCGTAGAGCGCGGTCGCGGTGCGGGCCGGCTCGGTGGTCTTGAGCAGCAGCTCCAGGTCGCCGAGGACGGAGACCGGGTCCTCGCCCTCCAGGACTGCGTAGGCGCGCAGGGCGGCGCGGATCCGGCCCATCGCGGCGGCGCAGTCGGGGCCGCCGCCGTTGACGCTGCCGACGCTCAGGGCGAGGCTGCCGTCCGGCAGGGCCAACGCGTCGTACCAGTCGCTGCCCGCGGAGAGGTCCAGCCCGGCCGGCAGGCAGCGGGCGGCGAGCTGGATGCCGGGCACCCGGGGGAGCCGGTCCGGCAGCAGGCCCCGGCGCAGCGCCTCGGTGGTGCGGCGGAGCCGGTCGCGCTCGATCTCCTTGGCGATCAGGCGGGAGGCGGCGGAGCAGTAGAGCGCGGCCAGGCGCTGCTGGCTCTCGGTGGGGACGGCGGCGTACCGCTGGGTGACCCCGGCCCGGCGGGCCTCCGTGTCGAGCGTGTCCAGAACGCCGGGTGCGCCGGGTGCTCCAGGTGCGACAGGTGCAGGTGCGCCAGGTGCGGCTGAGAAGAACCAGATGGCCGCGCCGAAGGGCTCACCGCCCTCACCGGGGGCCGCGAGCGGGAGGGCGAAGGAGGCGTCGATGCCCAGCTGACCGGCCACTTCGCGGAAGCGGTCACCGACTGCCCCGGCGCTCCCCCGGGCCGCGGCGGCCTCGGCGCCGAGGAGCCCCCAGGCCATGGCCTGGCTCGCACCCGCGAGCAGGCCCGAGTAGGGGCCGCTGTCACGCGGGACGGTCTCCAGCGCGCCGAGGGCCGGACGGTCCAGGCCGTAGCCGATGGTGGTGCCGGGGGAGTCGATGGTGCCGAAAGCGGCGAGGCCGTCGGGACCGTCGGTGCCGTCGGCGTTGTGGACCGGGGGGTCGGCGAGCAGCAGCATGCCGCGCTGGGCGCCGAGGATGGCGGCGCCGGCCTTGAGGGCTCCGCGCAGGGTCTCCTCCAGGCCGGAGGCGGCGGTCAGCCGCTCGGTCAGCTGGTAGAGGGTGGTGAGCTCGGACTGCTCGGTACCGGCGTCGGCTTGGGTTGTGGTAGAGCCGGACGTGGTGGGGCCGGACGCGCCTGCGGCCTGGTCGACGGAGCTGGTCGGGGCGGGGACGGCGGGCGCCTGCCCGTCGAGGCTGCGGTCGTCGAGGGTGCGGCCGGTACGGGGTGAGGGGGAGTCAGCCATGGTGTGCGCCCTTCGCTGCGGGTGCGGGCTGCAAGGGGGACGCACCGAGGGGAAATACAGAGCGTGAAGTGATTTGTCCGAAATAACTAATTTTGCACCCCCGTGTCATGCCGTGAGGCAATTAGTGACTTACTTCTACACACACCGATCGGGTGATGTCCAGGACTGTGAGGTGCCAGGTGATTGGTGTCTTTGCCCGAATACCTGGCCGAAAAACATCGCTCTTCGTCATCGGTGCACGGAGAGGGTCCGTCCGACCTCGCGCCACTGCCCGAACTCCCGCAGCCGGGCCCGCAGTCCCCCGCGGCGCGGCCGGTGGGACCAGTCGACCGGGACCTCGACCACGCGGAATCCGTGCCGCATCAAGTCGATGATCAGACCGGCAGTTGCCCCCGCGCCGCCGGACAGCGGTTCGGCGGCGGTAAAGGCATCCCTGGTCAGACACAGTTCGGCCGCGATGGGGGAGCCGGCCGAGAAGCCGGTGGCCCGCTCGATGCCCCGGCGCGCACGGCGCGCCGCAGCGCCCGCCTCCGGCGCCGCGCTCCCGGCCCGGGCCAGCACCGCGTCGGCCTCGCCGGCCTGGACCGGTTCCAGCAGCCGTACCGCCTCGGCGGCGCCGGACATCACGTCGGGTTGCAGGAAGAGCAGATGGCGCGGCCCGGACCGACCCGATCCGGCCACCCCTGTCTTCGCGGCATCCGTCCCGACGCCCTCCAAGCCCTCCGTGCCCTCCATGGCTTCCAGGGCGGTGACCCTCGCCACGCCGCGCAGCAGCGCCTCGGTCCGGTCGGCCCGCGCCCCCAAGCGGAGCACCTCGGCCCCGGAGTCCTCGGCGACCCGCGCGGTGGAGTCGGTCGACCCGGTGTCGACCACCACGACCAGGTCCACGCCCGGCAGCCGCCGCGCCGTGATCACCGTCAGGGCGATCCGTGACGCTTCGTCATGCGCCGCGATCACCACCGCGACCGAGCGGTTCGAGGGAGTTCTCCCGCCATCGAGCTCGTCATTGAGCTTGCCGCCGTGCGGGCCGTCCGGCGTCGGTTGTGCGTCCATGTCCGGATCGTACGAGCACGAGGGGTCGGCCGCTGCCCTTCCGGGCCCTTCTGAACATGCCAATGTGCCAACGGCAGGGAGAAGCCGGGTGACCCGATCGGTGGAACCATCGCCGGTTCGCCCGCGTCATTCCGGACGATGCGTCAATCTCGTGAGTGAACGTGTTCGTGAGGCCCTCCGGCGGGCCGCCCGGGGAAGCAGCCCGAAAACATCCCGCAAGCCGTAGCGGGAATGCTGAGGCAACATCCGGGTTCCGGGGTACAAGCCTGGCAGGGGCGGCGGAACAATCGCCACCCTGCGCCACCCCCCGCCAGGTTCCGCAGAGCGCGTCGGGCGTGGTGCGCTTCTCGTTGCGCGAGATCACGTACCGATCCTTGACTGGTCACGGAAAGGAACGAGTGCTCATGCGCGGGGTTCTCAGCACGATCCGCCCTCGGAACCTGCTTGCACGAGGGCTCGCACGGGCGCTTTCCGCCGGTCGGCGCAGGGAGCGGTCACTGCTCCTGTCCGCGGCCACGACCTGCTCGCAGGAGTGGGGCTGGCCGGTGCTGCCGGGTGCCGCCACGGGCTGGGAGGGCTGTGCCTGCCCGCGCCCCGACTGCCCCACTCCGGGAGCGCACCCCTACGATCCGCCGCTACTGGCTGCGACCACCGACAGCAGGATGGTGCGCTGGTGGTGGCGACGGCATCCGGACGCACCGCTGGTGCTGGCGACCGGCGGTCCGGTCTCGGCGGTGAGCCTGCCCGCCTCGGCCGGGGCGCGGGTGCTGGAGTACTTCGACGCGCTGCGGATCCGGACCGGTCCGGTGATCGCCACGCCCACCAGGTACGTTCTGCTCGTCGCGCCGTACACCATGCAGGAGTTGGCGGAGCTGCTGATCGCCCAGGAGTGGGTGCCCACCAGTCTGCGCTACCACGGCAGCGGCGGGTACGTGGTGCTGCCGCCGTCCAGGACCGGGGCGGGGGTGCTGCGTTGGGCCCGGGAGCCGGTACCGGATCCGGGGGCCGACGGGACGCCGTGGCTACCCTCGGTGAGTGATCTGATGGGGGCTCTGGTCGCGGCCAGTGCGGCGGTCCCCGACGGGGCGCGGCTGGCGTACTGAGCGGGCCGCGCATCGGCAGGCCGACGGCCGGGCAGCCGAAAAGACAATGCCCGGCCGCTGGCGACGGGGGATGCACCAGCGACCGAGCTGTTTAAACCGTAACAAGTTTTGGCCCCCAAGCAAATTCCCCCGGGGGAGTCAGAAGCGGTGTTTCTGCCTCCACCTGGGGAATTGTGATGCACATCACTGCCAAAAGGGCACGGGTCGACTTTTGCTGTCGCCGAACGTGCCCGATCGAGCGCAATGCGTAAACAGTCCGTTGTCAGCCGAGGGTGACCTGACGGTTCACCAGGCCGGCGCGCGCCCGGCGCTCCTGACCCGTGAGCGGCGCACTATCGGCGAGTGCGCCGGCAAGGCGCTCGGCAAAAGCGGCGGCCGGCTTCTCGCAGTCCTCCGCCGTCATCTCCGACGGCAGGTCCCACACCGGCACGGTCAGTCCGTGCGCCCGGAACGAGCCGACCAGCTTGGTCCCCTCGCCCAGTCCCGCGTCGTCCTTCGCGGCGAGCCGCGCCAGTGCGTCGAGCAGCCGGTCCTCCGCATGGGGCATCACCCAGCGCAGGTGGTTCTTGTCCGGCACCGAGCACCAGTACGCGGTCTCCACCGAGGCCAGCCGCACGGTCGGGATGATGGTGGCGTTCGCGCTCTCCAGCGAGGCGGCGACCTCGCCGACCGCCGCGTCGGCGTCGTCCAGCCAGAACTCGAAGCCGCTGTGCAGGGTCGGCTCGAACGCGGCCGAGGTGTCGACCAGTTCCTGCAGCCGCGGCGCGTCCGCGGCCGGCCGGCGCGGCGGCACCGGCGTGCCCGGCTCGACGGACAGCGCCTGGAGCAGCGCGTCGCCGAGGTCGCGGCTGATGTCGCCGGAGGAGCCGTGGGTCTGCAGACCCAGCAGCACGCTGCCGTCCTGACGGCGCATCGCGGGCCAGGCCATCGGCAGCACCGTCGCCAGGGTCACCGCGGGGACCTCGCCGTTGGCGCCCTTCAGCGCCGCCGCGTTCAGCGTCAGCGGCACCGTGGCCGCCGGGACGAGCTCGCGCAGCGCCACCCAGTCGCCCTCGCCGGGCAGCCCCTCGAACGGACGCTGCACCAGTTCCTGGACGGCGTGCGAGGCTTCGCGGCCGTGGCAGGCCTTGTAGCGGCGGCCCGAACCGCAGGGGCAGGCCTCGCGCGCGCCGACGACGGGGATCTCCCCCGCGGCTGCTGCGCTGGCTGCGGTGTTCGACCCGGCGCGGGCGGGCGCCTTCTGCGGAGGCTTCTTGGCCATGGTGCGGTATCTCCCGGTGCGGCGGCTGCTTGTTCCGCACCGAGCCTAGTGGTGCCGCGGGTCCCCGCCGGTCACCCCGCGGTGCCTCGCGGGCCGCCGCACCACTGACGCGGTGTCAGCCCGTTTGATGCGGTGCCGCCCGTTCGGGGCCGCCTCGCCTCACCCCGTCGTGACGCCGTCGCGCCTGGCATGGCGGGCCCGCACCGGGAGCACCGCCCACACGGTCACCTCGCCCGGGGCGTCCCTGACCCCCCAGTCGCTCGCCAACTGGCCGACGATGCCCAGGCCGCGGCCGCCTCGCGCGGTCAGCGAGGGGCTGCCCCGGCGCGGCCGGGTCGGCCCGCCGCCGTCGGTGACCTCGACGGTGAGCAGTCCGTCGCTGTGCAGTTCCCAGCCGACGACCACCCGTCCGCAGTCAGCCTGACCCTGGCCCTGTCCCAGCCAGGCGGCCTGGGCGTGCGCCCGTGCCGTCGGGTGGTCGGTGTTCGAGCCAGGGTGGACGCCGTCGTGGGAGGAGGCCGGGACCGGCTCCAGGGGCCTGGCGTGCCTGCAGGCATTGCTCAGAAGCTCGGAGAGTATGAGCACCGCGTCGTCGATGACGACGTCGGGCAGATGCTGCGCGGCGAGGTCCTTTCGCAGTCGACGCCGTGCAGTGCTCACGCTCTCGGGACCATGGGGCACGGCCATGGTCGCCGAAGAAGTCGGCACATCACGCGCTACCACCAGCGCCACCCCCGGACCTCCTCCTCAGCTGTCAGCCAGGGTGTGAATGCCCGTTGCAAGCACGGCGGAAACGAGAACAGAAGCACCTCGGCATGCCGAGAAAGCAGCTGAAGTCGGAGTCGCGCCACCCATTTTACTAAGCGTAGTCAGGTCGTCACTGAGTGTTTATCGGGGGTGGTGAAGAATGGTGAACCGGGTGAATTTCCGGCCATTCCACTGCGCCCGCGCACGCCTGCCGAAGCAGGCTCCCGGCTCCGCCATAGTCCGTACTAGCGACCCAACTGGTCAAGTACCCGGCGCGGATGATTGGTGATGATGGTGTCCACGCCGAGCCGCAGACACAGCTCGACATCCGCCGGATCGTCCACCGTCCACACATGCACCCGGTGCCCGGCGCGGTGCAGTACGGCGACGTAGCCGGGGTTGGCGCGGACCAGGTCGATGCCGGGTCCGGCGATCCGCGCCCCGTGCGGGAGGGTGCCGTCACGGAACCGCAGCGGCACCCGCTCCATCAGGAAGACCGTGGGGATGGCGGGGGCGAGCTCCCGCACCCGGCGCAGCGAGAGCTGACTGAAGCTCATGATCCGCACCGGGGTGCGCTCGCCGTCCGCCGGGGTGACCAGATCGAAGCGGTGCAGCAGCTCCAGGAGTTTGCGCTCCACGAGACCCGCGTAGCGGGTGGGGTGCTTGGTCTCGATCGCGAGTTCGATGCGGCGGCCGCAGGCGGTGGCGAATTCCAGCAGCCGCTCCAGGGTCAGCACCGAGGTGTGCTCGGCGTCGGCCCAGTCCGCCTCGTCGCCGTCCTCCATGTCGCCGGCCGCTCCGGCCGCTCCGGCCGCTCCGGCCGCGCCGGTTGTGACGCTTTCGCGCCCGGCCTTCCAGGAGCCGAAGTCCAGCTCCGACAGCTGGGCCAGTTCCAGCGTCGACACCACCCCCCGTCCGTTGGAGGTCCGGTCCACCCGGCGGTCGTGCACGCACACCAGGTGGCCGTCGGCGGTCAGCCGCACGTCGCACTCCAGGGCGTCGGCCCCCTCGTCCACGGCCAGTTTGTACGCGGCCAGCGTGTGTTCGGCGAGGGTGCCGGAGGCGCCGCGGTGGGCGACCACGCGGGTGCTCGTGCGATTGGGCAGCACCAGCTGCCGATGGGCGTTCGACTGGGGAGCGTTCGACACGCCACAAGCCTAAAACGGACCCCCGTCAGGCCCCGGCAGCGGCAGATGAATTCTGCCGGTGCGACCGGTTAACGTCCCCGTTCGCATCCCCGGCGGAGCTCACAGCCCCCGGCGGAGCAGCGGTGTCAGCGCCCAGGTGATCAGGGCCGGGACGACGAAGGAGAACAGCGAGGCCGAGGTCCACACCTGCGGGTGGATGTGCAGGGCGTTCTGGGCGTGGGCCCAGAAGGAGGGCCAGCTGCCGGCCCAGCCGGTCAGCTGCGCCGGGGCGATCAGCTGGTAGACCGCGAAGCCCACCGCCCACGGCAGCAGCGTCAGCCACCGCGTCGGTGCGGTCTCGGTCAGGTCCCAGCCTCCTTCGCCTCGCCCCGCCCCGAAGTAGAAGTCCACCGCCAGCACCGCCGACAGCGGCACGAAGACCGCGCCGATCAGTCCCAGGAAGGACACGTACCCGCTGAAGTCGGTCACCAGCAGAGCCAGCACGGTGACCACCGCGCCGAGTCCGACGGTGAGAATCCGGCGGTCCACCCGGGGCAGCAGGTTCTGCACCGACATCGCCGTCGAGTAGACGTTGGCGAAGGACTGGTCCGCCTCGCGCAGCACCAGCACGGCGAAGAACAGCCAGCCGGCGGTGATGCCCATGAAGGTGCTGAAGATCTTGTTCGGGTCGCCGCCGACCTGCAGCAGCGCCAGCAGCCCCACCACGTAGCACCACACCTGGGAGACCGTGTAGCCGCTGAACGCGCCCCAGAAGGAACTGCGGGTGCTCCTGGCGTGCCGGGTGTAGTCGGCGGCCAGCGGGACGAAGGAGATGGAGACGGCGATCACTGAGTCGACGGCGGGCAGGAAGCCGGTCCAGTTGCCCGGGGACGGGTCGTGCACCCCGTGCCGCAGCAGCTCCACCGTGAAGAACAGCATCGCCACGCCGACCGCGACGGCGACGTACTTGCGCAGCACCGCGATGGCGCCGAGCGGACGGATCGTCATCGCGGTGGTCAGCACTCCGGCCAGCACCACGTACAGCCAGTGCGGTCCGCCGCCGAAGAGGGCGTCGGCGCCCATCGCGATCACGGTCAGCTCGAACACGCCCCAGCCGAGGCACTGCACGATGTTGAGCACCGTCGGCAGGTAGGACAGCCGGGTGCCGAACAGCCCGCGAAGGATCGCCATGGCGGGCGCCCCGGCCCTGGTCCCGATGACGGCGGCGATGCCGAGCATCACCGAGCCGATCACGGTGCCGACGACGATCGCGGTGAGGGAGGCAGCGAGGGAGAGGTCCTTGCCGTTGAAGACCAGCACGGTCGCGGCGCTCTGGAAGCCGATCAGGCTGACGCCGAGGTTGGTCCAGAACGCCGCCTGGTCGCGGAAGCCCAGGGTGCGCGGGGGTGAGGTGTCCAGCACCAGCGGCGCTTCGACGCGCGGGGACCCCACCGCCCGGTCGAGGACAGGGGAGGGGGAAGGCGAAACGGACGTCACGAGGCTCAGCTCCCTACGCCGGCATTACCCGGTCAGGTTCAGGCGGTCGGCGCCCCGTGTTCGGCGCCCTCTCAGCCTGGATGGGTCCAAGCTCCCGCGTATGTGTTCGAGGCCATGCTAGGGGCAGCCGGGCAGCGAGCCAAGGATGAATGTCCGATGAGCTGTAGATGAGCTGTGAGCGGATGGCGTAAGAAAGCTCTCAGATCGGTGCGCTATAGATGCGGCCAAGGGAAGCGCCAAGCTGGCCCTTACGATGCCCTGACAGTGGGTGGGCAAAGCTTTGGGACGCGAAGTCCCGCAGGAGGAGGTCATTCGTGAGCACCGAGCACGAGGGTGGGGCTGTCCCCACCGGTGGGGAACCGGTGGAACCCTCCCTCGACGCGCAGTCGAACGGGGTGCCGCGCGACGCAGCGCCCGCAGCTGCTCCCGCTGCGGACGACACCGTCGTGCAGGCGGCCCAGGCGGCCCAGGCGGCCCAGTCTGCCCCGGCGGTCCAGCCCGCTCCGCCCCAGGCTTCGCAGCCTGAAGCCACGGCCGTACTCCCGTACGGCTCGGTCGAGCCGCCGGCCGACCCCACGCTCGCGGACTTCCCGCCGCCGGCCCCGGCCCCGCCGCAGCCGCCCATAGCGGACCCCGTGGCACCCCCGGTACCCCCGGCCCCGGTGGCCTCTGCTCCCGACGGCGCGGTGTACTCGGAGGCGGCGTACCCGGAGGCTGTGCACCCGGAGGCCGCGTTCACGGAGGCAGCGTTCCAGAAGCAGTCCCACCCGGCCGCGCCGCCGGTCCCGACCGCGCCACCGCTGGGAGCCCCCGTCCCCGGCGCCGAGGCGACCTCGGTCCAGCCCCCGTTCGACCCGGCCTACGGCGCCCCGCAGGGCGGTCAGCCCCCGTACGGCGGCCAGCCCGGCATGCCCTTCTACGGCGGCTACGGCCAGCCCGTTCCGCCCCGCAAGAAGCGCCGCGGCGCGCTGCTCGCCCTGCTGGCGATCACCGCGATCATCGCGGGCGGCATCGGCGGCGGGATCGGCGCCGCGATCGAGAACAACGACAGCTCCAACGGTTCCACCACGGTCACCAGCAGCGTGGACCCCAAGGCGCTCAGCCGCGCCCCCGAGAGCATCGCCGGAGTCGCCGCCAAGGCGCTGCCCAGCGTGGTGACCATCTCGGCCAGCAACTCGCAGGAGTCGGGCACCGGCACGGGCTTCGTCTACGACACCCAGGGCCACATCCTGACGAACAACCACGTCGTGGCGCCTTCGGAGAACGGCGGCAAGCTGTCGGTGAAGTTCTCCGACGGCAGCAGCTACCCGGCCACCATCGTGGGCCGCGCCTCCGGCTACGACGTCGCGGTGATCAAGCTGACCGGGACCCCGAAGAAGCCGCTGGTGCCGCTGGCGCTCGGCAACTCCGACCAGGTGGCGGTGGGCGACACCACCATCGCGATCGGCGCGCCCTTCGGCCTCTCGGGCACCGTCACCTCCGGCATCGTCAGCGCCAAGAACCGCCCGGTCGCCTCCGGCGACTCGACCGGCGCGCAGACCTCCTACATGAACGCGCTGCAGACCGACGCGTCGATCAACCCGGGCAACTCCGGAGGCCCGCTGATGAACGCCTCGGGCCAGGTCATCGGCATCGACTCGGCGATCCAGTCGACCGGCAGCAGCACGACGACCGGCACCCAGTCCGGCAGCATCGGCCTGGGCTTCGCCATCCCGATCAACCAGGCCAAGTGGGTCGCGGACCAGCTGATCAAGACCGGTACCCCGGTCTACCCGATCATCGGCATCCTCCGCGACGACTCCTACACCGGCGAGGGCGCGAAGATCGCCTCCTCCGCGGTCCAGGGCAGCGCCCCGGTCACCGCCGGCGGCCCCGCCGACAAGGCCGGCCTCAAGGCGGGCGACATCATCACCTCGCTCGACGGCGTCCAGATCGACAGCGGTCCGACCCTGGTCAGCGAGATCTGGTCGCACCACCCGGGCGACGTCGTCACCGTCACCTACACCCGCAACGGCCAGAGCCACACCACCAGCGTCACCCTCGGCTCCCGCACCGGCGACCAGTAACCCGCCCGACCCGACACCCTCCGGCCCCACCCGGCCCCGTACGGCAACCAGCACCTCCGCCGTACGGGGCTATTGCTGCCCGAGCACACCCCCGAACATGAGAAGATCCCTGAGCGCGGACAACCACCCGGGGGGCTCGCCCCCCTTCGTGCTGCCCACCCGCGCAAGGAGAGCTGCCCGAGCGGCCTAAGGGAACAGTCTTGAAAACTGTCGTCACGGGGAACCGTGACCGAGGGTTCGAATCCCTCGCTCTCCGCAGGTAGAGAAGTGCAGGTCAGAGCCAGTGTCGAAGTTTGTCGACGCTGGCTGTTTTCGATTCTTAACGTACGCCTATTCGATTCTGAAGGCCCGGGGCAGCTCTCTGTGGACCAGGCGTGGACCAGATCGGCTGCTTGGCGCCGCATCCTCGGACGTGTCCGCGGGTCACCGCCTGTTACCACCCGGTGACGGGAACAGTTGGGGCGGCTGTCGTGCCGTCATCTGCAGAACGGCGTGGGTGCCGGGCTCTCGGCACGGACAGGGTTTTGCCTCATGAACTGACAACAAGACCTACCTCCATCGACGATCCGTCAGTGGAGTCGTGCTCTCGACGGGCCTTCGACCCAGTCGCCGGGCGGCCAGATCTCGCGGTCTCGTGGCGGGATGGTCGGCCCCATTTCAGCTGGCTCCGACCGCTTACCGACTGTATCCCCCTCCACAGCGCCCCCGTTCGTATCGAGTCCAGCGGTGGGTAGTAACATGCGCGCGCACTCGTGACTTCACGAGTGCCTGTCGGTAAGGGGTAGTTCAGATGAGTTATCGACTATTGTCCGGCGGGATAGCCGTGGCGCTAGCCGTAGCATGCGCGGTACCCGGGATCGCGCAGACCTCGTCCGCGGCCCCGAAGACGTCTCGGACTGCCTCAGCCTCCTTGTCGGCTACGGCCTCGGCGGCAACTCCCACGGCGTCAGCAGGCTCGTCGAAGGCGCCGCTTTCTGCCGCCGCCAAGCCTGAGGCCAACGCCTTTCGCACTGTCGACGGCCGCCAGACGGCCGTCCCACAGGTCAGCACTGCCGTGAGCGGGACGCCGCGTCCCACGCCGTCCGGGCCAGTGCTGTTCGTGGACGGGGCGTCCGGCTCGGGCTGCTCGGACACCGCAAGCGGCACCGGTACGCAGGCCGTACCGTTCTGCACGCTGCAGGCTGCGGCGAACACTGTAGTCGCGGGCGACACGGTTCTGGTAACGCCGGGCGTATACGCCGGCTTCACCTTGAGCGCGCAGGGCACCGCGGCCGCGCCGATCGTCTTCGAGTCGAGCATCGTGCCCAGCAACGCGTACTACAGCCAGCCGATCGTCCTCGAGAGCCCGCTCAACGCGGGTAGCACATCGAGCCCCGCCCATGCGATCGACGTGGAGAACTCGAGCTACATCGACCTCGAGAACTTCCGCATCGCGGAACTCGCGACGAGTGACGCGCTGCTGATCAACGCTTCGCACCACGTCACGGTGGACGAGTTCATGGACTGGGTGGGCTACCTTGCCTCCCACCCCCAGCAGGCGCCCGACATCCACGTCGCCGGCGACTCCAGCTACGTGACCGTCACGCGGGCGAGTGAGTTCAACGCCAACGGACACCCCTACATTCAGGTGGACGCCGGCGGCTCGAACGACACCATCGCCGACAACGCCTTCTGGGGCGACTACGGCACCGTTGTCGCCGTCGCGGGCACACCGAACGCCGAGATCACCGGCAACACCTTCCTGATGAGCTACTCGACCGCGATCTCGCTGACCGGGAGCTCACCGAACTCGACCGTTGAGGACAACGTCGTGTCCTTCAACGGGTTCTACGGCACCGGAACCCCGTCGATTGCGATCGGAACCGGCTCCGTCTCCGGCACCACCCTCGACTACAACGTGGTCGAGCCCACCTCGTCCTCCTCCTACCAGTGGGGTACCGCCACCTACGCCAAGGCCGTGGCACTGCACAGCGCCAGCGGGCAGGGCGCGCACGAGATCAACGCCACCCCGGATGTGTACGTCGGCAGCAATGTCCTCATGCTGGGCTACGACTCGGTCGGCATCGACGCGGCCAACGCCGCGGCGCCCGGCGAGCAGGCCACCGACATCAACGGGAAGTCCTGCGTCGACGACCCCTCCTACCCGGTGACGGGAGCGGGCTCCCCCGCGTACTGTTCGCGTGGCTCGTTCCAGTACCAGGACCCGCTGGGCGCGTTGGTGACCGCGACCGCGACCGGCAGCATGAGCGTGAAGGCAGACGCCACCAAGAGCCACGGACTCAACGCCATCACGAGCTACTCCTTCAACTTCGGCGACGGCAGCGCTCCACTGGTGAACACCACCGGCCAGGCCACGCACACCTACACGCACTCGGGCGGGTACTCCGTCACCGTCACCGTCACCGACTCGACCGGCGCGACGAACACCAGCGCTGCGGCCCCGGTGACTACACTCGGCGCCGACTTCACCGCGGAGGCACCGGTTCGCGTACTCGACACCCGCAACGGCACCGGCTCCGGCGCCCGGCCGGTGCCGGCCGGTGGCTCCGTCACCTTCCCCCTCCCCGCCAGCGCCGCCTCGCACGGCAACTGGCTCCACGCGGTCGCGCTCAACGTCACCGTCACGGACCCCACCGGAAGCGGCTACGTCGGGGTCAGCGGAGGCACATCAAGCCTCAACTACAAGGCTGGCCAGACCGTCGCGGCGATGGTGATCGCGCAGGTATGGAACAACAACGGGACAATGTCGGCCACGCTCTACACCTCCGGCGCGGGCACGGTCGAGGTGATCGCCGACCTGGCCGGCTTCTTCGCGACCGACTCGACCAACGGCTACCAGCCGATCAGCCCGGCACGGGTAATGGACACCCGTAACGGCACCGGCGGCTCGACCGGCCTGCTGACCTCCGTCCAGCCGGACGTGCTGACCGTCGCGGGCGCGGACCAGGGCATCATCCCGACCACCGGGGTCGCCGCGGTCGCAGTGAACCTGACGGTGACCCAGACAACCGGCAGCGGCCAGGTCACCGCATACCCGGACGGCACGACCGAACCCGGCACGTCGAACATCAACTACCGCCCTGGGCAGACCCTGTCCAACTTCGCCATCATCCCGGTGGGCCAGGACGGCAAAATCGACTTCGCCGATTCGGCCGCTGGCAAGACCGATCTGATCGTCGATGTCGTCGGCTACTTCGAGTCCGCCGGCGGCAGTGGCTTCGTCGTCGCCGACCCGTACCGCGACATCGACACCCGCAGCGGGAACCCCGCGGTGGACTGCAACAGCGCCAAGGGTGCCCTCGCGCCCAACCGCGTGCTGACCGCGAACGTGGTGTGCCCGACCGCCGCTTTCCCGTCCACCACGGACCTGGGAAACGTGACCGCCGTCGTGGTGAACAACACGGTGACTGCCGGCACCTCCCCCAGCTACCTCCGCGTCTATCCCGCGGGAGCTACCCCGCCGACCACGTCCAACGTCAACTGGCAATACGCGAATCAGACGGTCGCCAACGTCACCTTCGCGGGAACCGGCAGGGCAGGCGAGATCTCCTTCGCCAACAACAGGGGCACGGTACAACTCATCGTGGACGTCTACGGCTACTTCTCGAACAGCTGAAGCAACAGTCTGTGCCACCGGCGTCATACGAGCCCCGGTGGCACAGACCTGCACGCCAGTTCACCGCACCGCGGCTACCTTGCCCACGACGGAACCGATCACCGAAGTGAAGTTCCGGATGCACGCTTACGCGGAACGGGTCCGGGCTCGTTTGGCCCCCGACCGATTTGGTGGACAGTTCGGTCGGCGGGAGTAGGTGTCAAGTTGTGCCAGGTGGTGCCAGCTGGAGTGGACCAGCTGTGGACCAGGTGCCACGACAATGTGGCTGAGTGGGCTGATATCCGCAGCTGGGAGGGCGTGTGGGTCTGGTTTGTCCTGCGGTCTTGAAAACTGTCGTCACGGGGAACCGTGACCGAGGGTTCGAATCCCTCGCTCTCCGCAGGTCAGAACACGCAGGCCGGGGCGGGTCTCGGGGATTTTCCGATACCCGCCCTTTTCGCTTTCTGTCCCATGTGTGTTCGCCCCGTCCCATGGTCGACCAGTTTTCGTGGACCACCGGTGGACCAGATTTCGGCGGCGTTGCCGCTCCGGGTCTCGCCGTCGCCGGCTGTCGGCCGCAGGGTCTCGCGGCGACTGAAGATCCATGAGGGGCCACCGGCCATCACAGATGAGACATCGGTTCAGTCACTGATCTGGGCCGGTTCGAGAGAAGGCTCCCACCACCCTTCGCCTCGGCGCTACCCGCTGTCCTGCCAGATCCGTGACTGGGCGTTTTCGGTGAGGGTTGGTGCGGCGGTTGAAGGGTGAGGTGCTCAGCACGATGGAGTGCGGGGAGCGATGGGTGAGGTGTCGGTGGATCGCGGGCGTGCCGGTGACGCGCAGTGTGCAGCCCCGGAGGGTCCTGGCGGGCGGCGCAGCGCCTTTCTTCCCGGCCGCGGTGGTCTGATCAAGCGGATGAATTTAACTGAACGTAGTTGATCAGCTACCTGTTGTCCTGGAGTCTGATGGGCCGGAGATCGGATGAGGGCCCGATCCTCTTGACCGAGGGAGACATCCTGATGCACCTGACGCGTCCCGTGCAGTTCCTGTCGCGCGCTTTGCGGGCGTGCGCCGCCTTTGGGGTGAGCGCGGTCATGATGGTCGGCGTCGCGCCGAACGCACAGGTCGCGCGGGCGGACGAGCTCCGTTCGTCGGCTCCGGCCTGCCCGCTCACGTCGCATCTGGTGTCGCCGCAGTTGGAGAAGGCGCTCGACTGCTGGCAGCGGCTGCTCGTGGGCAAGACCATCGTCGAGAACGGCCGGCCCGTGGGGCCGGACCAGATCAGCGCCTCGGACCTGCCCCAGGAGAACGCCCGCGTCGTTGGCCCGGACACCCCCGTCTCCGTCGACTATGTGCCGAACAGGCTGAACATCACGACGAACGCGCAGGGGTTGATCGACAAGGTGACCCTGGGCTGACGGGGCGCCGGAGCCGCGATCCGGGGAGGAACGAGAATCGGCGCTGCGACCCGGATCTCGGTCGCGCCGGGTCGCCCAGGAACCGGATCCCGAGCCGGCGCCGGCCGCCGCGCAACCCGACGCCCCGAGCCGCCCTGCATGCCACAGGCCGACCGTCTGCCGGGACACCCTCGGCGGCCGGGCGCCCCGGACCGGGGCGGCGGGGCGGCGAGGGCGTGTGAGAAGTGAAGTCGATCAAGATTCCACAACGATTGCCGAGGTTTCCTGCAGGAATGCCTGCCGTTCGCATGCCTCCGGCTCGGCTTGCTATAGCGTCTGCAGGCGTTTCACACACGAAGCACATAGAGCTCAAGGGCATCAGGGGTTGTGATGGTCAAGGGACAGCACGGCCGCAAACGATCACGGGTCTGGCCGGGCGCGACAGGGGCTCTCGTCGCTGCCTGCCTGGTGGCCGGGGCTGTGGCGGAGGCGTCGCCGTTGGGGAGCAGCAGCGCGGCGGGGCAGGACGCCGGGTCGACGAACCGGCTGCAGGCCGAGTTCGCCTCGGCGGCGCAGGAGTTCCACGTGCCCGAACAGGTGCTGCTCGGCCTCTCCTACGAGCAGTCGCTGTGGGACAGCCACGAGGGCGCGTCGAGCACCACGGGCAACTACAACGTGATGGGCCTGACCAAGGTCGACAAGAGCGACCTGGCCACGCCGACCGGCAACAAGGGCGGTTACGAGGGCACCAGCGAGACCGACGCGGCCGGCGACGGCAAGAAGCGCCCGGTGCGCCGGTTCACCCTGCCCGCGAGCACCGCCGTGGACACCACCTCGCCCGCGCTGCACACGCTGGACGCCGCGGCCAAGCTGATCGGGCATTCGACCGGCGACCTGAAGACCAGTGCCGCCGAGAGTATCCGCGGCGGCGCGGCCCTGCTGGCCGAGTACGAGAAGCAGCTGAACGGCCGCTCGCTGCCGACCGACCCGAGTGCCTGGTTCTCAGCCGTCGCCGAGTTCTCGCACGCGAGCTCCACTGCCGCGGCCAAGCAGTACGCCACCCGCGTCTACCAGGTGATCCGCACCGGCATGAGCCGCAGCACCGCGGACGGCCAGGTGGTGACGCTGACCGCCGACCCCTCCGTCTCGACCAGCGGGACGGTCACCGACGCCGGCATCACCGACGCCTCGATCACCGGCTCCGGCTCCGGCGCCAGCAACAGCAACAGCAACAGCGCCGGCACCGGTACGGTCACCCAGGCCGCGTACACCACCTCCGCCAGCTACACCACCGAGTGCCCGTCCACGCTCAGCTGCACCTACACGCCGGCCGCGTACCAGCTGGATTCGACCACGGATCAGACCGACTACGGCAACTACGCGCTGGCGAACCGCCCGAGCGACGTGCGGATCGACTCGATCGTCGTCCATGACACCGAGAGCACCAAGGCCGCCGCCATCTCCGGCTTCCAGTCCGCCAGTTCGTACGTCAGCGCCCACTACGTGATCGGCCAGGACGGCTCGGTCACCCAGATGGTGCCGACCTCCGACATGGCCTGGCACTCGGCCAACAAGACCTACAACACCCACTCGATCGGCATCGAGCACGAGGGCTGGGCGCTCACCACCAACGGCAACTGGTACACACCCTCCGAGTACCAGTCCTCCGCCGCTCTGGTGAACTACCTGGCCAACCGCTTCGGCGTGCCGCTGGACCGTCAGCACATCATCGGCCACGACGAGGTGCCGGGCATCAACGACGCCGGTGTGCTGGCGCAGCACTGGGACCCGGGCACCTACTGGGACTGGGGCTACTACTTCACCCTGCTCGGCGCCCCGCTCAGCGGCAACGACCAGGCTGTGGTCGGCGGCACGGTGACCATCGCGCCGCCGTACTCCACCTCGTACGAGCCGAGCGTCTACGGCTGCAGCGCCAACCCGTGCCCCGGCCATCCCTCGAACTTCGTCTACCTCTACAAGGGGCCCGGCACCTCGTACGGCCTGATCACCGACCCGCTGTTCACCAGCAACAGCCGGACCACCGGCAGCCTGAACGCGGCGGACTGGACCGACAAGGCCGTCTACGGCCAGACCTTCGTGGTGGCGGCGATCTCCGGCAGCTGGACCGCGGTCTGGTACGACGGGCAGCAGGCCTGGTTCTACAATCCGGGCGGCAGCATGGCGTACGCCAACACGTACTCCACCGCCAAGCTCGTCACCCCGGCCGGTACCAGCGCGATCCACGCCTGGGGCGTGGCCTTCCCCGAGTCGTCCGCCTACCCGAGCTCGGGCTTCCAGCCGACCCAGCTGAGCTACACCCTGCAGCCGGGCCAGTCGTACCTCGCCAACGACCTGATCACCGGCGACTACTACGACTCCAACACCTACTACAGCGGCTACAGCAGCTGCACCGCCGCCGGCGGCTGCAAGGACTACACCGGGACGCTGCAGTACTACCCGATCCGCTACAACCACCGGATCGTCTTCGTGAAGTCCACCGACGTGAAACTGGTCGACCCGGTGACCCCGCCGACCAGCACGTTCGTGCCGGTCACCCCGCAGCGGCTGCTGGACACGCGCTCCGGGACCGGCGCGCCGCAGGCGAAGGTCGCCGCGGGCGGCTCGGTGGCGCTGCAGATCACCGGCAACGGGCCGGTTCCGTCCGGCAACGTCAGCGCGGTCGTGCTGAACGTGACGGCGGTCAATCCTTCGGCGGCCGGCTGGGTCGCGGTCTACCCCGACGGCACCAGCCTGCCCGGGGTCTCCAACCTCAACTTCACAGCGGGCGTGACCATATCCAACCTGGTCACCGTGAAGGTCGGTTCGGACGGCAAGGTGCGGCTGTACAACAAGAGCGGCTCGGTCGACCTGCTCGCCGACGTGGCCGGTTACTACACCACCGACGGCAGCGGCTCCCACTTCGTCGGCTACGGCCCGCAGCGGCTGCTGGACACGCGCTCCGGGACCGGCGCGCCGCAGGCGAAGGTCGCCGCGGGCGGCTCGGTGGCGCTGCAGATCACCGGCAACGGGTCGATTCCGTCGGCCAACGTCTCCTCGGTGGTGCTGAACGTGACGGCGGTGAAGCCTTCGGCGGGCGGTTGGGTCGCGGTCTACCCCGACGGCGCCAGCCTGCCGACGGTCTCCAACCTCAATTTCACGACGGGTGAGACCATCGCCAACCTGGTCACCGTGAAGGTGGGCTCGGACGGCAAGGTGCGGCTGTACAACAAGAGCGGCTCGGTCGACCTGCTCGCCGACGTGGCCGGCTACTACACGTCGGACAGCGGCGCGGTGTTCCACCCGGCCACGCCGGTACGGGTGATGGACACCCGCAACGGCACCGGTGTGCGCAGCGGGGCCGTCTCCGCAGGCGGCACGGTCACCCTCACGGTGGGCGCCAGCAACGGGGTTCCGCTGAACGCGAAGGCCGTGGTGCTGAACGTGACGGCAATCGCCCCGACAGCGGGCGGGTATGTGAACGTCTACCCCTACGGCAGCAGCCGGCCCGCGGTTTCGAACATCAACTTCAGTGCGGGGCAGACCATCCCCAACCTGGTGGTGGTCCCGGTGGTGGGCGGGAAGGTGGTCTTCTACAACGCCGCAGGGAGTGTGAACCTGGCGGCGGACCTCACCGGGTACTTCACCGGCTGACGCGCACCCTCAAGGGGCGCGAGGAACCGCTTGTCGCGCGGTTCCTCGCGCCCCTTGGGCTGTGGCGTGCCCGGAGGGAGCGCGGCGGCGATTCCGGCGGACCTTGAACAGATTCAGTCCCAGTCGGACATGGGCCGCTGTGTCCGGCGCCCCTCATGAGCAAGTAGTGCGACGTGTCGATCTCTCCGGGTGCTTCCGCCGTGCTCCCCCGGCCATCGCCATAGCCTGTCAGCGCTCGGGTGGTGCACCTTTGTCGGCGCCTCCGGCGGTGCTCAGGAAGGCAGTTCATGACGTCACGTTCGCGTAGCTCAAAGCCCGGTCGGCCGGACAGAGTAATGACGGGCTATTCAGCTCTGCTGAAACGCCTCCCCAAGCCGTACAGCCGGATTCCGCAGCCCTGGCACTTCATCGCCAAGCTGGCCACGGTCGTGGGCTTCACCTACGTCTTCTGGGGTGCCATCACACGGATCGTCAGCGCGATCCTCTCCCTGGTCCTGCTGCTCGGTTTCGCCGCCTTCGCCCTGGCCATGGTGGTCGGGATGTTCAGGTACTCCGTGAGCGACGAAGGGCGACGCGAGGAAGAGCGCTGGTATGAGGAGAACGATCCGCGGGGGAGGTAGCACCAGGGCGTGCTCAGAGTGTCGCGGGCGGGTCGGCATGGAGGGTGTCCCGTCCGGTCCCGTCCCGGCTCAGGCCTCGTCGGCCGGCCCGTTGAAGTCCGCCTGCTCGGGCACCACCTCCATGTCGATGTCCTTCCGTCCGAGCAGCGCCGCCAGTGCCAGGCCGCGCTCCGGCGGCCAGAACTCGGGCCTCCCGCCGGGGACGGGGTCGTCCCCGGCCTCCAGGAACAGCGCCTCGCCTCCGCCGGGGGTGTAGAAGGCCACCATGTGGGTCTCCTGGTCGGTGATGTTCCGGAACCGGTGCCGGGTGCCCCTGGGCACGAAGACAAAGTCACCGGCGCTCGCCACGAAGGTCCGGTCGCCGTTGAGGAATTCCAGCGCACCCGAGACGAGATAGAAGGCCTCGTCGGCGCTCCTGTGCACATGCGCCACCGGGCCGTTGCCCGGGGGCACCCAGCAGTCGATGAAGCCCAGTGCGCCGTTGGTGGACTCGGCGGTGGCCTTGATCTCGTAGACGTCGCCGGACATCCACTTGACCACGCCCTTTCCGGCGGGGACGTGCGAGACGCACGGACGGTAGTGGTCCGGCGTCTCCGCGTCGCTGTTCGGCGGTGCAGAACTCATGTCGTTTCCTTGGAAGTCAGGGGGTGGAAAGTGATGGACACGGCGTGGGAGGTCAGCGCGCGCCGAGGTGCCGTGCCTGCTGGGTGGCGGTTCGGACGCCGTCGGCGAAGGGTTCGCCGTGGCCGGGCAGCAGCAGGTCTGCCTTCAGTTCGTCGAGGCGGTCCAGGGCGGCGAGAGCGGCCCTGCTGTCGTGGGTGAAGCAGCGGCTCACGATCGAGGGCCCGGTGCGGCTGGAGAACGCGTCGGCGGTGACCAGGGCGTCGCCGGTGAAGAGCAGCCCGCGGTCGGCGAAGAGGTACGCGGCGCTGCCGGGCGTGTGGCCGGGCAGCACGACGGCCTGCGGGGAGCCGGGGACGTCTTCCAGCACCCGGTCGGCGTCGAAGACCCGCGCGCCCTGGACGGCGGGGGCGGTGAAGGCTCCCCCGCGGGCCAGCTGGAGCGGGAGGGCGAGGGCGGAGGGCCTGCGCAGCAGGTAGAGGAGCATCGAGCGCTCGGGCTTGGCGTAACGGGACACGCTCCGCGGGCCGTCGCGAAGGATGCCGGCGTCCCGATCGTGGATCCAGATGTCGGCTCCGGCCTCCTGGAGGCTGTGGGCCAGGCCGGTGTGGTCGAGGTGGCCATGGGTCAGCAGGACGGCACGGACGTCGGTCACGGAGCGGCCGAGGCCGGCCAGCAGTCCGCGCAGCTGCTCCAGTTGGGCGGGCAGCCCCGCGTCGATCAGGATGAGACCGTCGCGGTCCTCGATCAGGTAGAAGTTGACAGCGTGATCGCCGAGACGGTGGACGCCGGGTGCCACCAGCGTGGGCGCGGGACGGGACATGAGGACCTCCGGCAGCCGAGCAGAATTCGATACAGTAGACTGTACCAAATTTGGAGAGTGTGCCCATGGCGGACGAGACACCACGCCGGCCCTACAACTCCGGGCGCCGGCGCGAGGCCGCGCTCCGCAACCGCGCCGCGGTGCTGGCGGCCTGCCGTGAGCTGCTCTTCCAGGAGGGCTACCACGCCACGACCGTGCGAGCCGTGGCCGAGCGGGCGGGTGTGTCCCCGGAAACGGTGTACAAGACGTTCGGGGGCAAACCGGGCATGGTCAAGGACCTGTGGGACATCACGCTGGCCGGGGACGACGAACCGGTGCCGATGGCGGACCGCCCCCAGATGCGCGAGATCCTGCGGACCGGGGAGCCGCGCGCCAAGCTCCGGCTCTACGCCGCATACGTGCGCGGAATCCATGAACGGATGGCCGCGCTGTTCACCCTGCTGACCCAGGCCGGTCCGGACGTCGGGGAGGTCCTGGAGACCGGCGAGCGGGAACGGATCACCGGGGTCACCGCGTTCGTCGCCCACCTCGCCGAGACCGGTGCGCTCGATCCGGACGCGGATCCGGCCCGCCTGGCGGACGCCCTGTGGGCCCTGGCCGGCCCGCAGTTGTACACCCAGCTCACGGCAGGACGGGGCTGGTCGGCCGACACCTACGAGGAATGGCTGGCCGCCACCCTCGCCGCCACGCTGCTGCCCCCGTCGCCCCCGTCGCCCCCGCCCCCGCCGTCGCCACGGAAGGGGTAGCGGCAGGTCAGCCGGATTCCCCCATCGTCGCGGAGATCTTCGCGAGGGCGTCCAGGCGCTGCTGCAGGCTCGGGTGGGTCGAGAAGAGATTGCCCAGACTGCGTTCCTTGGTGAACGCGGGGGTGAAGAAGAAAGCATTGAAGCTCTGCGCGGTGCGGAGGTCCTTGGTGGGGATGCCGGCCATCTCGCCGTCGACCTTGACCAGGGCGGAGGCGAGCGCGGACGGCCTGCCGGTGAGCTGGGCGGCGCTGCGGTCGGCGGCCAGCTCGCGGTAGCGGGACAGGGCGCGGATCAGCAGGAAGCTCAAGGCGTACACGGTGGTGGAGATCACCATGACCGCAGCGAAGATCAGCGCCGTGTTCTGGTCCCGTCGGCGTCCGATGCCGGAGTAGAGGGCGAAGCGGACGACCAGTCCGGCGATCACGCCCAGGAAGGAGGCGATGGTGATCACGGCGACGTCGCGGTGTGCGACATGGGAGAGCTCGTGGGCGAGCACCCCGTCGAGCTCGGCGGGTTCCAGGCGGCGCAGCAGACCGCTGGTGACGCACAGCACGGCGTGGTCGGCGTCGCGTCCGGTGGCGAAGGCGTTGGGCAGGTCGCTGTCGGAGACGGCGATGCGCGGCTTCGGCATGTCGGCCAGGGCGCACAGCCGGTCGACGGCGCCGTGCAGCTGCGGCGACTGCTCGGGGGTCACCTCATGGGCGTGCATGGCGAACAGGACGATGCGGTCGGAGTACCAGTACTGGGCGGCGAGCAGCGCGGCGACGATGACGATGATCAGGACGGTGGACTTCAGCAGCACCACGAGTGCGGCGACGAAGGCCACGTACAGCAGTCCCAGCAGGAAGACCACGGTCAGCATGCGTACCGTCAGCTGCCGGTCGGTGTCGAAGCGCGAGCGCACCGGACTCACCTCCGTTCCGCGATCGGTCCGGAGGGCTTGAGCAGAATCCGCACGGTCATGACGCTGTCTCCCCAGGGGGTGCCGGCAGGTGCCTCACCTCCAGCATGACCCCGGTGCCCCCGGCCCGGACAGGGGACAACGGGATTTTCTGCGGGGAGTGCGAGTGATGAGTCGTCAGGTGCATGGCTGTACGAAAGGCCGCATTCACTGGGCCGTCATCGGGCGGCAGCAGGGTTGGGCGGTCCGCTGCGCCTGCCCTGGAGGAACATCATGGACTCACCGCTCGAATCCGCCGAGGAGCCCGGGGGGCTCTCACGTCGCCACGCCCTCGGGCTTCTGGGCACCGCAGGGGCAGGAGCGGTGGCCGTGCCGCTGCTCGGCGCCGGCACCGCGGAGGCGGCGGCTCCGATCGGGGCCCCCGCCTTCAGCCTGACCCCGGACGCGGCCGGCGCGCCGCCGGTCCAGGGCCTGCACCTGACCTTCGGCGCCGACCCGAGCAGCCAGATGGTGGTCTCCTGGATCACCGACGGCGCCGTCGACAAGCCCCAGGTGCACTACGGGACGCTGCGGGACGGCTTCGGCTCCAACGCCGCCGCGCAGACCCGCAGCTATGTCGACGGCAAGTCCGGCCGCACCGTATATGTGCACCACGCCGCCCTGAACCGGCTGAAGCCGAGCACCGACTACGTCTACCTGGTGTCGCACCGCGGCACCACCCCCGACAGCGGCAACTTCCGCACCGCGCCCCGCGGCCGGGCGCCGCTGACCTTCACCAGCTTCGGCGACCAGGCGACGCCCGAGGTGACCTGGACCGCCGCCGGCCCCGTGGGTCTGGACGCCAACTCGACGCCCGCCTCCAAGGACATCGTGGCCGGCGTCGAGCAGGTCGCCCCGCTGTTCCACCTGCTCAACGGCGACCTGTGCTACGCCAACCTGGACGTGGACCGGGTCCGCACCTGGAACAACTTCTTCACCAACAACACCCGCTCGGCCCGCTTCCGCCCCTGGATGCCGGCGGCCGGCAACCACGAGATCGAGCGCGCCAACGGCCCGATCGGCCTGGGCGCCTTCCAGACCTACTTCTCGCTCCCCTCGACCGAGACCGACGCCGAACTGGCCGGCCTCTACTACGCCTTCACCGCGGGCTCGGTCCGGGTGATCGTGCTGCAGAACGACGACAACTGTCTCCAGGACGGCGGCGACGTCTACATCAGCGGCTACTCGGGGGGCCGTCAGCTCTCGTTCCTGGAGAAGGAGCTGAAGGAAGCCAGGGCCTCGCGCGAGATCGACTGGATCGTCGTCGCGATGCACCAGGTGATGATCAGCTCCTCCGACGCCAACGGCGCCGACCTCGGCCTGCGCCAGAAGTACGGCCCGCTGTTCGACCGGTACGGCGTGGACCTGGTCGTCTGCGGCCACGAGCACAACTACGAGCGCTCGCTGGCGGTCAAGGGCGTCGTCTCCGGCAGCGAGACGCTCACGCCCAACCCCGCGTCCACCGCCACCGACGACATCGACTCCGCCCTCGGCACCGTGCACATGATCCTGGGCGGCGGCGGGGTGTCGGGCACGACCAACCAGGCGTTCTTCAAGGACGGCACCGCCAAGGTGATCACGGCCGTCTCGGCGACCGCGGGCTCCAACGGCAAGCGCACCTCGACCTACGTCAAGGAGCAGGCGGTCTGGACCGGGGTCCGCGACCTGGACCACCCCTACGGCTTCGCCGCTTTCACCGTCGACCCGGGCCGGCACCCCGGCGACACCACCCGGCTCCAGGTGACCTACTACAACGTCAACATGCCGAACGGCAACCTCTCGGTCTTCGAGCAGTTCACCATGCACCGCAAGCGTTCCGACGGCTACAGCTGACCTGCGCGCGGCTGACGCACGCAGAAAGGCCGGGGCCCCGTCGACCAGTGGTTCGGTCGGCGGGGCCCCGGTTTGTGCTGCGTCACATGTAGTAGCCGAAGACGTCGGCGATCACGTGGGTCGTGGCGCTGACGTACAGGTCCACCTTGCCGTCGGAGCCGACGGGCACGATCACCTGGTTGGGGATCGGGTTGCTGTTGCTCCAGTTGAGGTTGGACGATCCGGGCCGGGTGGCGCCGTCGGCCCAGGCGGTGAGGTAGCCACCGGTCGTCGCGCCGACCACGGTGACGTTCAGGACCACGGCCTTGATCCCGCTGGGGATGCCGGCCCGGCCGGTGATCTGCAGCGGGACGTAGGTCCCGCCGGTCACCGGGGTAGTGGTGCTGACGCCGTTCGCGGAGCGGGTGTCCAGCAGCCGGGTCGGAGCCGCGCTGGTGAACGAGCTGCCGGTGCCGTCGGCGGTGTAGTAGCCGAAGATGTCGGCGAGCACATGAGTGGTGCCCACGACCTTGATGCTGACGTTGCCGTCCGCGCCGACCGGCACGATGGCCAGGCCCGCGATGACGGTGTTCGACCAGTTGACGTTGGACACCGTCGGGGCGGTGGTTCCCTCGGCATAGGCGGCCAGGTAGCCGGAGGTACCGACGCCGACCGCGGTCAGGTTGAGCACGACGGCCTTGGCAGTGCTGGGGATGCCGTTCGCGCCGTCGACCGCCAGGCTGATCGTGCTGTTGGTGATCGGCGTCTTGGTGGCGATTCCGGTCGCGGAGCGGGTGTCGAGGATCCGGGTCGGGCCTGTGGTGGTGAGAGTCAGGCCACTGGTGTCATTGGTGTAGTAGCCCTGGACGTCGGCGATCACCTGGGTGGAGCTGCTGACGTAGAAGTCCACGCCGCCGTCGCCGGAGACCGGGACGGTCACCAGGTTGGCGATGGTCTGGCCCTGGGACCAGTTGAGGTTGGACGTCTTGGGACGCGTGGTGCCGTCGCCCCAGGCGGTCAGGTAGCCGCCGGCAGTGGTGCCGGTGACCGTCACATTGAGGACGACCGAGGTCACCCCGGAGGACGGGATGCCCGCGCTCGTGTTGCCCTCGATCTGGACACCGGTCATGCCGAAGGCCGGCACGATGGCGCTCTTGCGGGTGTCCAGCAGCCGGGTCGGCGTGACCGCGTGGTACGTGCCGGCGCCGGTCGCCGGGCCGACGAGCGAGGCGCAGAGGCTGGTGCTCAGCGCGGCGGCCTTCGGCTCACCGAGACCGGTCGGCAGGTCGTAGCCGGTGCCGGCGTTGTAGCCGACGTTGTTGTTGGCCTTGTTGTTGCCGGTGGTGATGTCGGTGTAGTCGCTGGCGTAGCTGCTCTTGGCCGCCGCGTACAGCGCGGGGTTGATGAAGCCGAGCGGGCCGTTGGCCTTGCAGGTCGCCTGGGTGCTCGCGATGGCGAGCATCGAGGCCCAGGTCGGGGTCGCGCCACTGGTGCCGTAGACCAGGCCCCAGCCACCGCCGATGTAGACCGGGTAGGCCGAGGTGTCGCTGGAGTCGGCTGCGACGTCCGGGCTCTGCCGGCAGGTGTAGCCGCTCTTCGGCGTGCAGGCGGTGCTGCTGAAGCCGGAGCCGGTGAAGCCGGACTGGTAGTTGAACGACGAGCCCAGCGACCAGTAGTTGGAGGTGCCGCCGCCGGAGCCGGTCCACGCGGTGCGGGTGGTGGCCGGGTCGCCGGACAGGGCGGTTCCGCCGACGCCGGTCACGAACGGCTGGCTGGCCGGGTCCGAGATCGAGGCCGAGTTGATGTGGGTGCTGCCGGTGTTCCGGAAGCACCCGGTCGCGCCGTCGTCCCCGGAGGAGGCGAGGATGGTCTGACCCTGGGCCGCGGCCTCCTCGGAGTAGTAGTTCTCGGCGTTCATGGTCGCGGACGCGGTGTCCAGCTCGCAGCCGCCGTAGCTGATCGACAGCACCGTGGCGCGGTCGTCCACGATCATCGCCCGGTAGTTGTCCAGCCAGGTGGCGTCGGTGGTGACGTCCAGGTCGGTGCCCATGTAGTCGATGATCGAGGCGCCGGGGGCCAGCGACGCGACGTCCTCCAGGTCCAGCAGCGACTCGATGCCGTTGTTGGTCGTGGTCCCGTTGATGACGGCGGGGTAGACCGCCTCCTTCGGACCGCCGTCGGTCTTGAAGCGGCTGACCGAGACACTGGTTCCGTAGCAGGCCTGGTAGGCGGCGAGGTCGGAGTCGGAGAAGTTCTCCATCTCGAAGACGCCGATGGTCACCCCGGCACCGCTGGTGGCGGTGTGCTCCATCCCGTACGTGGACGCCAGGTTGCCGGCGCTGTAGTAGCCGCTGCCGTCACTGCCCTGGGAGCTCAGCGCGCTGGTGGCACTGCTGCAGATCTGGGGTCCGGTGGAGGCCGCCGTGGAGCGGGTGGTGGCCGCCGTGCTGCGCGTGCCGGTGGCGGCGGTCTTGCTCGACGTGCTCTTCACGGAGTGCATCGAGTGCCGCTCGGTCAGCGACTCCAGGCCCGCGACGCCGGAGACGTAGCCGGCGACGTTCCCGGCGAACTCCGGGGCGGCGCTGTTGGCGTAGCCGGTGGTGCCGTCCTTCAGCTTGTAACTGGCGAAGCTGGTGCCGAAGGCGTGCGCGGCGGCGGCGAGGGTGGTGGTGACCGGGATGGCCAGGCCGTCGGAGCTGACCTTGCCCGGGTTCAGGCCCTCGGCCTTGAGCGAGGCGGTGACCTTGGCGATGGTGTCCGAGGTCGGTCCGAAGGTGGCGGCGAACTGCCCCTTGGCCAGGTAGTGGTGGTACTGGGCGTTGCCCTTGGTGGACACCGCGGCGATGAACGACTTCAGCGCCGCCGGGTCGCGCGGTTCCAGGCCGACGCTGAGCGTGACCTCGGTGCTGCCGGCGGGGGTGCCGGTCTTGACCGCCCCGTCCGGGATGTGCGCGGCGGTGCCGACCCGCGTGGGCGTGGTCGACGTGCTCGCGCCGCTCGCCCCACTGGTCCCGACGGCGCCGAGCGAGGCCGCGTCGGCGGCGGCGGTGGTGGCGAAAAGAGCGGCGGCGGTGGTCGCGGCCACGAGCGCGGCCTTGCCTATACGCCCGCTCCGGACGGCATTGACCCGTATGGCCATGCAGATTCTCCTCGAAACAGACACGACGTCATGCATCAAGAGCTGTCGCGCGCAGACGCCAACGATCGCCGGCCGACGGCCGGATCATGGCGTATACGGGCGTTTGCTGTTCTTTGGTGGATTTGGCACCACCAGAACGCCCCCCGTGCAGAACGAAACTAGGTGCACTTTCTATCAGGAGCGATCCAATTTTGTCGCTGGGTTCGGAGGGTCGTGTGACTTCGTTATGACACCGAAGTGAAGGCTGTGGCGTGCGTCATACGGGCCGGGTATGAGGGCTGGGCGACGAGGCTTACCGGACAGTAAGATGTCATGTACGGAACCAGTGTCGGTCAGCTCCGCGCCTCCTGCTGTTCTCCCCGGATCGGGAGTCTGCACAACGGGTCGCAGTGGCCCGCTGTCTGACAGACCTTCAGAAGGAGACGACGGCTCATGAACGCAGCACGCCGCATGAACTTCTCCGCCGTAGCGGTCACCGTCACCTGCGCGGCCGCGCTCGGCCTCGGCATCGCCGACCCGGCCGCCGCCGCCCCGGCCCGCACCGCCGCGGTCTCGGCCAGGAGCGCCGCCGCGACCACGGTCACCTACGCCACCTGGCTCGCCGACGCCACCGCGGCGACCGCCCCGGCCCAGGCCTACCTGCAGCAGCGCGTCGCCGCGGCCTCCTCGACCGACAGGCTGGCGATCGTCCTGGACATCGACAACACCGCGCTGGCCTCGTACTTCTCCTCCGGATACCCCGTCCCGGCCACCCCGCCGGTGCTCGCGCTGGCCCAGTACGCCACCGCGCACGGCGTGAAGGTCTTCTTCGTCACCGGCCGACCCGAGCTGATCGACGAGATCACCGAGTACAACCTGACGCAGGTCGGCTACACCGTCGACGGCCTGTACAGCCGCAATGTGCTGGAGCTGCTGGAGTCGCTGCAGACCTTCAAGACCGCGGCCCGCAAGCAGATCGAGGGCGACGGCTACGACATCGTCGCCAACGTCGGCAACAGTGCCAGCGACCTCGCCGGCGGCTACGCCGACGCCACCTTCAAGCTGCCCGACTACAACGGCCTGCTGGACTGAGCCGGACCCCGGCGGCCAGGATGCGGCCCGGATCAGGAGTGCACCAGGGCCTGATCCGGGCTTGTGCCGATCTCCTCGGGGAGCCGGCCGCGGCCCCGTTTGGCGAAGCGGAGGTAGAGGGAGGGGACGACGAAGAGGGTGAGCAGGGTGGAGGTGATCAGGCCGCCGAGGATCACCACGGCCAGCGGGTACTCGATCTCGTGGCCGGGCTGGTTGCCGAGCACCACCAGCGGGACCAGGGCCAGTCCGGTGGCCAGGGAGGTCATCAGGATCGGGGCGAGCCGTTCGCCCGCGCCGCGGACCACCAGGGCCGGGCCGAAGGCCATGCCCTCCTGTTCCTCCAGGTGCTGGCAGTGGTTGACCAGCAGGATGCCGTTGCGCGCGGCGATGCCGAAGACCGTGAAGAAGCCGACCAGCGCGCCGATGGTGACCACTCCGCCGCCGATCCAGATCGCGATCAGCCCGCCGACCAGCGCCATCGGCAGGGTGAGGAACACGAAGACCGCCAACCGCCAGGAGCCGAAGGCGAGTTGCAGCAGGATCAGGATCGCGATCGCGGCGATCGCGGCCGTGGTGAGCAGGCTGTTCTGGGCGCTCTGCCGCTCCTTGTACTCGCCGAGCAGCGTGTAGTGCGAGCCCTGCGGGACGCTGAGGCCCACCAGGTTGTGCCGGATGTCCTGGACCACGTCCGACAGGTCGCGGCCCTGGACGTTGGTGCCGACGTCGATGTAGCGGGAGTTGTCCTCGCGGGTGATCAGGTACGGGTCGGGCCCTATGGTCACGCGCGCCAGGTCGCCCAGGCGCACGCTGCCGCCGGACGGGGTGTCCAGCCGCATGTCGCTGATGGCGGTGGGGTTGTTCCGGGCCGAGGGCACGCTCCACACGTACACCCCGTACACCTGGTTGCCCTTGAAGACGTTGCCCATCTCCTGGCCGGCCACCATGGCGGCCGCCTGGCGGCGGATGTCGCCGGGCTTCAGGCCGTACCTGGCGGCCTTGGCCAGGTCCACCTCGACCTGGATCTGCGGGGTGTCGACGGACAGGTCGACATGCGGGTCCACCACGCCGGGGACGGACCGGATCCGGCTCAGCACGGAGTAGGCGGTGCTGCGCATCGAGGCCAGGTCCTGGCCGTAGACGCGGATGGTGACGGCCTCCTTGGAGCCGGACAGCACCTCCTCGATGCGCTCGTTGAGGTAGGTCTCGACGTCGCGGTAGAGGCCGGGGTAGCTGTCGACGACGGCGCGCACCGCGGCGACGGTGCGGTTGTAGTTCACCTTCGGCGAGATGCTGATCCACACCTCGGCCGCGTTCATGCCGACGACCTCCTCGCCCTGCTTGGCCCGGCCGATGTGGGCGCCGAAGTCGGTGACGCCGGGGATTGCGCTCAGTTCGGAGTCGAGCTTGGTGGTGGTGCGGACCATCTCGGCGTCGGAGGTGCCGGGGATGGCGTCCCAGTGGATCAGCAGGTCGCGCTGCTGGAAGGTGGGGAACAGCGACTGCCCGAGCTGCGGGGCGACCAGCGCCCCGGCGAGGACGACCAGGCCGAACACCGCGTAGGCGGCCCGCGGCCGGGCCACGATCCGGCCCAGCGCCGCCCCGTACCAGCGGCGCAGCACCCGGACCAGCGGGGACTGGAAGCGCTTCAGCTCGGCCTTGCGCAGCAGGATCAGGGTCAGCGCGGGGGTGACCGTGAGCGCCACGGCCATCGAGGCGGCGATGGCGAGGGTGTAGGAGACGGCCAGCGGCCGGAAGAACGAGGCGGTCAGCCCGTGCAGCAGGAAGACCGGCACGGACGCGCAGACGATGATCAGGGTCGCGTAGACGATGGGGCTGCGGACCTCCAGCGAGGCGCCCAGGATGATCCGTGCGGTGGACGCCCCCTCGTCCTGCTTTCTGGCTTCGCGTAGCCGGCGCAGGATGTTCTCGACGTCGATGATCGCGTCGTCGACCACGGCGCCCAGGGCGATGATCAGTCCGGCCAGCACCATGGTGTTGACGGTCGCGCCGAAGGCCCGTAGCACCAGCAGGGTGGCGGCCAGCGACAGCGGGATGGTGATCAGGCTGATCAGGGCGACGCGCCACTCGAAGAGGAACAGCACGATGATGACCACGACCAGCAGGAAGCCGAGCAGTAGGGCGTCGGTCAGGTTGTGCACCGAGTCGCTGATGAAGTCCGCGGGCCGGAAGATGTGGGTGTCGAACTGGACGCCGGGAAGGCCGGGCTGGAGCTGGGCGATGACCTGGTCGACGTTCCTGGTCACCTGCAGGGTGTTGCCCCAGGGGAGCTTCTCCACGACCAGCAGCAGGCCCGGCTTCCCGTTGATGACGGCGTCGCCGATGATCGGCGTGTAGTCCTGGACCACCTGGCCGACGCTGCCCAGCGGGATGTTCTTCCCCTGCGCCGCCGGGTCCTCCAGCGGGACCTCGGCCAGGGCCGCCGGGGTCTGGATGGAGAGCTGGTGGCCGACCAGGTAGCGGGAGAGCGGGTTCTCCACGGCGCCGCCGGCGCCGACCACCGAGCCGGTGGAGAACTGCAGCGCGCCGGAGTCCAGGGCGTCGGAGGTGGTGCGTTCGACGTCGTCGAGGGTGGTGTGACTGGCTGCCAGTTTCGACGGGTCGACCTGCACCTGGAAGGTGGGCTGGCGCTCGTTCCAGATCGACACGTCGGCGACGCCGTCCACCCGGAGCAGCCGTGCCTTGACGTTCCAGTAGGCGAGCTGGGACAGCTGCGTGGTGCTCAGTGTGCTGGAGGTCATGCCGATCTGCAGCACCCGGCCGGTCGCGGACACCGGCGGCAGCATCACCGGCGGGCTGGCCCACTTGGGCAGCGTGGGCCGGACGGTGGACAGCCGCTCCTGGACCAGCTGGCGGGCGTGCAGCAGGTCGGTGCCCGGCTTGAAGATCAGCACGATGGAGGAGAGCTGCGGCACCGAGGTGGAGCGCAGGGTGTCCAGACCGGCCATGCCGTTCATGGCCAGTTCGAGCGGGACGGTGACCAGGTTCTCGACGTCGGAGGTGGACAGGCCCAGGCTCTCGGTCTGGATCTGCACCTGCGGCGGCGCGAACTCCGGGAAGACGTCCAGCGGGGTGTGCGGGACGGTGGCGATGCCCACGGTCATCAGCGCGACGGCGGCGGCGACCACCAGGAAGCGGAAGCGCAGGCTCCAGGAGACGATGGCCTGCATGGCTGTGCGGCGTGGGCGGCGGGTCGGTTCCATGGTCATTCCTCCCCCACGCCGTACTCGGTGCCCAGGAGTTCGGGCGCGGCCACGTCCACCACCGGTGTGCCGGCCGACGGGCCCGAGCGCAGCAGCACCTGGCCGTCGAGGGTGCGGTCGACCACCACGGCCACCCGCAGATAGGTGCGCGGCGCCGGGACGGTGTAGGTCCAGGGTCGGCCCTCGGGGTCGTAGACGAGGGCGGTCTCCGGGATCTGCAGCATCCCCCCCGAGCCGGCGACGCCGAGCACCGGAGTGGTGGCGATGGCGAGGCGGCCGACCGCCTCGGGGGTGAGCACCACCCGGTGCAGCGGGCTGCCGGGGATCGGCACCAGGGTGGCGGGCCGGACGTCCTGCGCCTTGGCCGTCTCCGGACCGCAGCCGGCCAGCGGGGCGCCGCCCAGGACGACGAGAACCGCTGCGGCGATGGTGCGCTGACGTCGCATCAGTGCACCTCGTCGGCTGAGGTGGAGGCTGAGGTGGAGGCGGGGTCGGCGGAAGCCGGGTCGGCCGAGGTGGGGTCGGCTGAGGTGGGGCCGGCGGAGGCGAGACCAAAAGGGGACGCCTGCCCCGGGGCCAGGACGTCAGGAGCGGGATCGCCGCCGGGCAGCCACAGCTGCAGGGCCGGCAGCAGCACCAGCGTCACCAGGGTGGTGCTGACCAGCCCGCCGAGGACGACCAGCGCGAACGGCCGGGCCAGCTCCATGCCGGCGACGTCGCCGCGCACCACGAAGGGGGCCACCAGCAGCGCCAGTGCCACCGCGGTGGTCAGCACGGCCGGAGCCGTCCGTCCGGCCGCCCGGCGCACGTCCGCCTCGTCACGGGACTGCTCACTGCGGAGCTGCTCACTGCGGAACTGGCGGAACAGCGTCAGCCCGCCGTGGACGGCGACGCCGAGCAGCGCCAGGAAGCCGACCAGCGCGCCGGTGGTGATCCGGGAGCCGTTGACCAGCGCCGTCAGCGCCCCGCCCGAGAGCGCCAGCGGGAGCACCAGCAGCAGCACCGCCGCCCGGCTCCAGCTCCGCAGCGCCGCCTGGAACAGCAGCAGCGCCCCGGCCGCGCAGGCCAGCGCGCACAGCACCAGGGTGAGCTGCCCGTTCTGGGTCTGCTCAAGACCGCTGCTCACCTCGGCGTGGTAGCCGAGCGGCAGCTCCACCGCCTGCACCGCCGAGCGGACCCGGCTCAGCGTGGTGTCCAGGTCCTGGCCGTGGACGGTGGCGGTGACGTCGAGGTAGCGGGAGGCCTGGTCGTGGTCGATCTCGGTGGGCGCGGGCTGGATCGAGACGGTGGCGATGTCCTTCAGCGCGACCTGGCCCCCGCTCGGGGTGTCCAGCATCAGGTTCTGCAGGTCGGCGAGGTTGTCCCGGACGGCGGGGGTGCTCCACACGGCCACGTCGAAGATCTGCTGCTGCTGGTAGTAGCTGCCGACCGGGATGCCGGCGACCAGGACGGCCGTGGCGCGGCGTACGTCACCAGGCTTGAGGCCGTACCTGGCGGCCTTGGTGACGTCGGTGGCGATCTCGATCGAGGGCTCGGTGGTGGCCTGCCGGACGGTCGGGTCGGTGATGCCGGGCTGGGCGGCGACGGCCTGCCGCAGCCGCTCGGCCTGCGCGGCCAGGACCGCGGTGTCGGTGCCGTAGAGCCGGACCCGCACCGCGTTGTCGCCGTCCGTCGCCCGGGTGGTGGCGTCCTGGAGCGCGAGCTCGGGATAGGTCAGCAGGGTGTGCCGCACGCCCGAGCGGTCCAGCGCCTTGCGGACGGCGGCCGTGGTGCGGCCGTAGTCGGCGCCGGCGGTGAGGGTGACCCAGCTCTGGGCCGAGTCGACATTGACGATCTGATCGCCCATCAGAGCCTGGCCGATGTCCGTGGCGACGTCCTTGACGCCCGGGAGCGCCCGCAGGCTGTCGCCCGCCGCGGTGGTGGTCTTCTCCATCGCGGGCAGCGAGGTGCCGGGGGTGGCCTGCCACTGCACCAGCAGGTCGCGGTCCTGGGCCTGCGGCAGCACCCCCTGCGAGGTGTGGGTCAGCTGCGGGACGATCGCCACCGCGGCCAGCGCCAGCACGGCGGCCAGGGAGCAGGCGACGACCGGGCGCAGCCGGCCGTCCAGCAGCCGGTGGTAGCGCTGCTCGATCCAGTGCGGTTGCGGCCCCGGCGGGGAGGACGGATCGGTGTGCTGCTCCGGGGCGGGCGCCGGCTGCCGCCGGAGTGCGGGGCGGAGCAGCAGGTAGGCCAGCGCGGGGGTGACGGTGAGGGCGACGGCGGTCGCCGCGAGCAGCGCGAGCACATAGGCGATCACCATCGGGCGCGCCAGCGAGCCGCCGAGGCCCGGGATCAGCAGCAGCGGCACCGCGGTGAGCAGCAGCACCGCGAGAGCGAAGCCGAGCGGCCGCCGGGCGTCGACGAGGGCCTCGGTCAGCAGCTCGGAGAGCGGTGGACCCGGATCGGGCGCCGTCGGTGGCGCGGCCCGGTCCGGTGCGGTGGCCGGGAGGGCGCCGTCGTCGTGGGCCGACGGGCCGTCACCGTTGTGCGGGACGGCGGTCGCCCCGGCGGGGGGCTGCGGATCGTGCGCGGTGGTGCGGTCACCGCCTGCGCCACCGTGTGCATCACCGTTGGCCGGCGCGAGGGCGTTCGCCCGCAGGGACGCCGTGAACGGGCGTACCACGGCGCCCCGCAGCGCCAGCACCCCCGAGACGGCGTCGTCGACGACGATGCCCAGCGCCGCCAGCATCCCCAGCAGCGTCATCTCATTGAAGGTCGACCCGCGCAGGTACAGCACGTACGCCGCCGCCACCAGCGGCAGCACCACGGCCACCAGCCCCACCAGCGAGACCCGCCAGGAGCGCCAGCACACGCCCAGCCACACCGTCAGCAGCAGCAGTCCGGCCAGCGCCGACCAGCCCAGGTCGTGCAGCGCGGACTGCACGAAGCTCGCCGGACGGAAGACCGAGGTGTCGACGGTGACCCCGGTCAGTCCGGGCCTGAGCTCCGCCATCGCCTGCTCGACGCCCTTGGTGACGGCCAGGGTGTTGGCCCCGGGGAGCTTCTCCACGACCAGCAGGAACCCGGAGCCGCCGGCCAGGACGGCGTCGCCGCGCATCGCCGGGTGGTCCTCGACGACCTGGGTGACGTCGCCCAGCTTGACCGTCCGGCCGGTGGTGTCCTCCAGCGGCACCTGGGCCAGGTCCTGCGGTCGGGTGATGGGCAGGATGTGCTGGACCGACAGGCGCTGGTTGGGGGTGTCGATGAAGCCGTCCGCGCCCGGCGAGGACGCCTCGACGAAGGTCAGCGGCGAGGTCCACATGGCGTCACCGGTGGTGTTGATCACCTGCGACAGGGTGACCCCGGCGGTGTGCAGCTTCGCCGGGTCGACCAGGACCTGGAGCTGCTGGTCGCGCTGGCCCCAGATGGTCACATTGGCGACACCCGGAACGGCGAGCAGCCGGGGCCGGATCCGCCAGCGGGCCAGCGTCGACAGGTCGATCAGCGAGGTGGACTTCGACGACAGTCCGATCATCATCGTGTTGCTCTGCGCCGACTGCGGCTGGATCATCACCGGCGGCGTGCCCACGTTCACCACGGCAGGACCCTGGGCGACCCGCTCGGTCACCAGCTGCCTGGCCTTGTAGATGTCCGTGCCGGGCTTGAAGGTCAGCTCGATCGACGACAGCCCCGGCACCGACTGCGAGCGCAGCCGGTCCAGATAGGCGAGGCCGTTGAACTCGTCCTCCAGCGGGACGGTGATCAGCTGCTCGACCTCTTCGACGGACAGACCCAGTGCCTCGGTCTGCACCTGCACCTGCGGCGGCAGGAACTCGGGCAGCGTGTCCACGGACGCGTGCCGCAGCGAGCCCACCCCGACCACCATGACCACGATCGCCGCCGCCACCACGGCAGCGGCAAGTCGCAGACTCGAACTCACGATCCAACGCATGACGTTCCCCCCGAACCGTTGTCCATGACAAGGCGCCCCCACCCGTCATCTTCCGAGGGTCCCCCGATGGGGCGCCTCCTACACCCGTTGCTCACTGAACGTGTACAAGTCGTCACCTGATCATCATGAACGTTGATATGCGAAATGCGGCGATGTGACACGAGTTGCCCCCGGGGCTCCTGAAGTGCGCCCGCCCTCGTTATGAGAGTCCACTTGCATGAAATGGCGAGAGCTGCCTATACTCATGAAAGTCAGCTCTCGCGAACACGACGACAAGGACTCCGCATCATGAGCACTCCTGCTTCCACCCCCGCCGGCACCACCCGGACCGTCGACCTGCCCGGCGGCGTGTCCGTGACCGTCGCCGAGTTCGGCGCCAACACCGACGGCAGCGCCGTCCTGCTGCTGCACGGCGGCGCCGGACCGCGGACCATGGCCGGCCTGGGCGCCGCCCTGTCCGAGCACGTGTACGTGGTCGCCCCGACCCACCCCGGCTTCGACGGCACCCCCCGCCCGGAGGGGTTCGACACCGTCGCCGACCTGGCGGTGGCCTACCTGGACCTGCTGGACACCCTGGACCTGTCCGGCGTCATGGTGATCGGCAACTCGGTCGGCGGCTGGATCGCGGCCGAGATGGCGCTGCGCGACACCCGCGGCCGGCTCGGCGCGCTGGTGCTGCTCAACGCGGTGGGCATCCACGCCCACATGAAGGAGAACGAGGTCCGCGACGTCCGGGTGATGGCCCCGGCCGAGATGACCAAGCTTTCCTTCCACAACCCGGCCTTCCGTCCGGACTTCTCCACCTTCAGCGACGAGCAGCGGGCCGCCTCGGCCGCCAACCAGCAGACCCTGGCCACCTACGCCGGTGAGGCGTTCAGCTACGACCCCAAGCTGCGCGGCCGGCTGCACCGGGTCACCCTGCCGGTGCTGGTGGTCTGGGGCGAGCAGGACGGCATCGCACTGCCGGTCTACGGCCGCGGCTACGCCAAGTCCTTCCCCAACGGCCACTTCACCCCGATAGCCGAGGCCGCCCACTTCCCGCAGATCGAGCAGTTGGGCGCCACCCTCGGCGCCATCGGCGACTTCGTCGACACCGTCGTCAAGCCGGACCGGAACGCCTGATCACGGGGGCTCGGCCCGTGGCGACACTCATGATCGACTCCTTTGTGAGAGCATGCTCTCACGAATCGGCGCTGGCCGGAGGACGAGAGGTGGACCGATGACATCGCAGAGCATGTCCCAGAACATGTCGCAGAGCACAGCTGGCCGTGCCAACCAGAAACTGCGCACCCGGACCGCGATCGTCCAGGCCGCGGCCGAACTCAGCCGCACCGGACGGGAGGTGACGATGCCCGAGGTCGCCAGGACGGCCCTGGTCTCCGAGGCCACCGCCTACCGCTACTTCCCCGACCTGGTCAGCCTGCTGCAGGAGGCCATCGCCGGTCAGCTCCCCAGCGCCGCCGAGGCGCTGGAACCGGTCGCCGACTCGGTGGACCCGGTGGAACGCGTCGCCGCCGCGACGGAGTTCCTGCTGCGGCACGTCCTGGCCCGGCAGGGCGTGGTCCGCGCCATGATCGCGGCCACGGTGGTCCGGCCCGGCGGGGCGTCCGCCCGGCCGGGCCTGCGCTTCGGCCTGATCGACCATGCGCTGTCGCCGTTGGACGGCACCCTCGGCGCCGCCGACCCCGCCGCGCTGACCCAGCTCAAACGCGATCTGGCCGTCGTGGTCAGCGCCGAGGCCCTGTTCGTCCTGACCGACCTGCAGGGACTCGACCCCGAGGCCGCCGTCGCCAGCCTGGTGCACACCGCCACGACCCTGACCCGGGCCGCGCTGCCCTGAGCCACACCGCTCGGACCGGCGGCGGACGGACCGGCGGCGCAGGCCGAAAACCAAAACGAAGGGGACCGTCACATGAGCATGGCCTACCTGGCAGAGCCCGACCAGCAGCAGAAACTCGAATGGCTCGACGGGGGAGTCTTCTCGGTACTCCTGGACAGCGCGGCCACCGACGGGCAGTTGACGGTCGGCCGATTCACCGTCAGCAAGGGCGAGGCCCCGCCGTACCACATGCACACGCGTGAGGACGAGGTCTTCATGCTCATCAAGGGCAGCGCGCTGCTGTGGTCCGACGACCAGGAGATGGAGCTGTCCGAGGGAGGCATCGTCTACCTCCCCAGGAACGTCCCGCACGGCTACCGGATCACCTCGGACACCGCCGACCTGCTGATGATCTGTACCCCTGGCGGGATCGAGGGCATGTTCCGCCACGCCGGACGCGATCTGGCGACCCCGCGCCCGGAGGACTTCACGATCTCGCTGGACCGCATGGCCGAAGCCGCCGACCTGTACGGCCAGATCATCGTCGGCCCGCCGCGCTGACCACCGCGCCGGCCCGGCTGGCACCTGCTCGCACCTGCCTGAACTTCCCCTGCCTGAAAGGCGCCTCTCCATGACCCGGCTACAACGCCAGACCCTGGACGAACTCCTGCGGCACGCCCCCCTCGACATCGGCGGCGACGTCGTCGAACAGCGCGCCGTCTTCCACGAGATGATCGCGTCGATACCGCTGCCCGCCGATGTCTCGGTCACCCCGGGCGAGCTCGGCGGCGTGCCCGTCCTCACCGTCGAGACACCGGGGAACGACCCGTCGGCCGTACTGCTGTACTTCCACGGCGGGGCCTACGCCATCGGCTCGGCGGCGGACGGGGCCGGGCTGGCCGCCGACGTCGCCAGGCGGGTCGGCGCCAGGGCCGTCTGCGTCGAGTACCGGCTCGCCCCCGAGCACCCGTTCCCCGCGGCGGTGGACGACGCCGTGGCCGCGTACCGTGCGCTGCTCGACGACGGCGTCCCGAGCTCCAGGATCGCCTTCGTCGGCGAGTCCGCGGGCGGCGGCCTGGTCGTCGCCACGCTGGTCGCGGTGAAGGACGCCGGCCTGCCGCAACCGGCGTCGGCCGCGGTCTTCTCCCCCTGGACCGACCTCACCCTCTCCGGCGGCAGCCTGGTCGGCAAGGCGGATGTCGATCCCGCGCTCACCGCGGCCGGCCTGCGCACCCGCGCCCGCGACTACCTGGGCGATACCGACCCCGCGGCGCCGCTGGCCAGCCCGGTGTTCGCGGATCTGACCGGTCTGCCGCCGCTGCTGGTCCAGGTCGGCTCGCACGAGATCCTGCTCGACGACGCCATCCGGCTGGCGGCCCGTGCCGCCGAGCACGACGTGTGGGTCGAGCTCCAGGTCTGGCCGCAGCTACCGCATGTGTTCCAGTCCTTCGCCGCCGTGCTGGACGAGGCCGACGCCGCCCTCGACGCCGCCGCGGCCTTCACCCGGGCGCAGTGGGTCGCCGCTGGTGCGGAGGTCCAGGCCCAGGGGGTTTCGTAACAGCGCAGATCCCTGAGCGAACTCCGGCGTCCACCCGGTCGGATGATCTGAAAGGATCTCACCGTGACACGACGTTGGAGCCGGCTGCTCGCCGGGGCCGCCGCAGGCGGACTACTGGTGCTGCTCGTGCCGGAAACCGGGACCGCGGCGGGGGCGGTGACCGGGGCGGCGGCGGGCGGGGACATCACCGCCGCCGTCCTGGCCGGTCAGGACGTGGTCCTGACCGGTGACTCGGTGGTCACCGTGCCGTCGGGCACCCACACCTACAACGGGGTGATCAGCGGCCAGGGCACGCTGCGGGTGACCGGGACCGGCACCCTGGTCCTCACCAGGAACAGCACCTTCACCCTGCCGGCATCCCGGCAGCACCAGAAGGTCGCCGTCCTCGGCGGCAACCACCCGTACAGCGTGGTCAGCGATCCCGACGCACCAGCGGTGACGGTCGACCGGGGCGCCACGCTCCAGTACGGCACCGGCGGAACCACCGGCCTGATCGGCAGCTTCCCCTACAACACCCCCGGCTACCAGCAGAACCAGGACAACATCAGGGTCGACGGCACCCTTCGGCTGTCCCTCACCGGCGGCTACGACATCGGCATCATCAGCGGCACCGGACTGGTGGCCCAGCCGACCAACATGTGGGGCACCTTCCAGATCGCCGGTACCAACCCCTTCTCCGGGGTGATCTACAACGGCACCGGCGTCGCCTTCGGCGCCACCGTCTACCCGGCCGCGCTCCCCGACGCGCGCACCATCGTCAACCAGGGCTCCTGGATCATCGACACCCCGCTCGGACAGACCATCACCCAGCGGCAGGTCTTCTACAACCAGGCCTACGGCAGCGACATCAACGTCCACTCCCGGCCGGGCAGCAAGGTCGTGCTGACCGGTTACTACAGCTGGAGCGACTCGGGATCGGACACCGCCCCCTCGCTCAGCGACCCCGCCCTCAACTGGCAGCCGGTCGCGCACGGCAGCAATGTGCGCGGGACCAACATCGAAGGCGCCAACGTGCAATGGGGCGACGGCACGACCCATGCCATCTTCATGCCCGGCACCGCGCAGACGGTCTACATCAACCTGCACGCCGCCAAGGACCAGCGCGCTCTGCTCACCTTCGACTACGACGGCCCGGTGACCCTGGGCGCGCCGATCGGCGGCGGCAAGTACCACGACACCCTGTCCGCTCCCGGCCAGGGCGACATCGTCATCGCCGGGACCAGCGGCAACGACGTCACCTTCGCCGCGACCCAGTACTACGACGGCTCGACCACGATCCAGCGGAACGCGGTGCTGCGCCTGGGCTCCGGTGCGGCCGGTGGTGACGGCGGCCTCTACACCGGGGGCGCGCTCTACCGGGTGGTCGACGACGGCTCGCTGGTCGCCGCCAATGTCAACAGGGCCCTCTCCCTGTCGAGGATCAGCGGCACCGGCTCCTTCACCCAGAACGGCGCTGCCACTACGACCTTCACCGGCTCGGTCGGCTACACCGGCGCCACCACCGTCGCCAAGGGCACCCTCGCGCTGATCGGCGCCGGCCTCGCGTCCAGCAGCGGCGTCGCGCTCACCTCCGCCGGTGCGGTGCTGGACCTCCATGCGGCGGCGGGCAGCAGTCAGAGCCTGCAGGCACTCAGCGCGGTGGCGGGCTCGAAGATCCGGATCGCGGACGGGGCTGTGCTACAGGTGGGAGGGCAGAAGGCCGAGTTGACGGGTGCCCAGGTCGTCATAGCGGGGACGCGGTTCTCGGTCCAGCACGGCGGCGGGACGACCACGCTCACGGCCAATGGCCCGGCCACGCCCACCACCAGTGCCAAGGCCAGTGTGTCCGGGTCTGCTACGGCCGGGGTCGCGTCGGAGGCGACTGGCGGGGGTGGCAGCGCTGTCGCCGGGGCTGCCGCCGGCAGCGGCCTCAGCGCCTGGCAGACCTCCGGCGCGGCGGCGGCGTTGCTGTGTGCGGCGGCCCTCGCCTACGCCTTCGCGCGCTCCCGCCGGTCGCGCCGGGCGCGCCGGCCGCGTCCGGCTGGGCGGCACTCGCGCTAGCTTGGCCTGACGTGTCGTCACAGCTCTGGCAAGACCTGCACGATGGCCTTTCCGGTGTTCTCCCCGCGCAGCATCCCGAGGAAGGCCCCGACCACCCGGTCGAACCCCTGGGTCACCGTCTCCGACGGCACCACCAGGCCGGACCTCAGGTGCGGGACCAGAAAGGCCTCCAGTTCGGAGCGGGCATCCAGGTGGTGCCGCACCAGGAAGCCCTGGAGGCGCAGGCTCTTGTGCACCACGTCGTAGAGGTTGCGGGGCGCCGCCGGCGGTCGATGCGCCGAGTTGTATTACGACGGCTTCGCGCTCTCCCTGGTCGCCAAGGGCATCGGCACAGCGATCATGCCGTGGACCGCCCTGCTCGGACGCCCGCCCGGGATCGCCCTCACCGACCTGGGCCCGAACCCGCCGACCCGCACCGTCGGCTTCGTCACCACGCCGGACCTGGCCGACAGCCTCGCCGTCCGCGCCCTGATCCGCGAGCTGCGCTCCGCACCCCTCCCCGACGGCCTGCGCCCGCTGGGCCCGTCGCGCGGGCGGACGGCCTGAGGGGCATCAGCCTGAGGGCATCAGCCAGAGGCGGGTCAGCGGCTGCGCAGCCATTCGGCGAGGCGGCCCGCAGCCGCGTCGGTGACGCGACCCAACTGCTGTGCGGTCCGCAGGAGTTCCTCCTGGAGTTCAGCGCGCCCGGTGGTGCCGGGTGCGGCGGGCTCGTTCGGTGCGGGTGCGGGTGCGGGTGCGGGTGCGGGTGCGGGTGCCGGTGCGGGTGCCGGTGCCGGTGGTAGTGGGACGGGTACCGGCGCGGCGCGCACGGGGGTGCCGCGGTATCCGATCGGGCCTTCGTTGACCCGCTGGTAGAAGCCGACGAAACCGGAGCCGTCACTCTGCAGCGATATCGAACCGCCGTTGGTCCGCTGGTCACGCCAGGTGATGCGCTCCATGGGCACCCCGCCGTGGTCCACCAGCAGGTGCAGGTCGCCGGATTGGTGCCAGC
This sequence comes from Streptacidiphilus sp. EB103A, assembly GCF_041261405.1. Taxonomy (NCBI): domain Bacteria; kingdom Bacillati; phylum Actinomycetota; class Actinomycetes; order Kitasatosporales; family Streptomycetaceae; genus Streptacidiphilus; species Streptacidiphilus sp. EB103A. Next base: position 81,086 of record NZ_JBGCAQ010000015.1, read on the forward strand.
GTCCGCCCCAGCCCTCCTCGGTCCTGAAGTGGTGCACAGGGGCGCCGGACGTCCCGTCGGGATAGGCCCAACGCCCGGACAGCCGGCCGCGGAACTCGGCGATCGTGCCGTCCGCGTCCCGGTGGTGACCGAGGAAGTCGGTCATCGCGGACTGGAAACTCGCCGCGCCCTCGGCCCCGTCGGTGCTCCGCCAGGAGAGCTGCGACGGCAGGGCGTACTCGCCGCGTTCGACGTAGAGGCGCAGTTCGGGACCGGGCACCCAGTCCCCCGTGCCGGCGGGCAGCCGTTCGGTGCGGAAGGCGAAGACCGCGTGCTCGGCGGCCTTGGCGCCCATCGCCCGCTCGGAGCGGTCCCGGTCGTAGACCGAGTCGAGGGTGATCCGGTAGAGCCAGAGCATGGTTCCGGACTTCTGAGAGCTGTGCACCGTCACGGTGTTGGTGCCGGGGTGCAGCATCTCGCCGGGCACCGCGTACGACAGGGCCTGCGGCAGGTCGCCGCCCCCGGGGATGGTCAGGGCGTCGACCAGGGTCCGACCGTTGACCACGATGTCCATCGGCGCGAATCCGGGGGAGGGGCCGAGCTTGGACGTCAGCGCCGTCACCTTGAACGTCGCCTCGATGATCTCCTCGTCCGGCGCGATCTCGAAGGCCAGTTCGGCGCTCCCGTCGGCTCCGAGCTTGAGATGGTCCCCGCCGAACACGCAGCCCGGGGTCTGCACCACCCCGTTGCCGAGCAGCGGCGGGGACGCCGAGAAGTCGGCGAAAGTCGGTTCCATGAGGTGCTCCTGACGAACAGTCGGATCGGTGGATCAGTCAGCCTGGCCATTGCGTCGGTGATCCTAACGCCGGCCACTGACAGCGTTGCCGGGTGCTGAACAGTCCGTCGGATTGGCGTGTGGTCGGCGCCGCGCGCCCGGGGCGTGCGGATTTTGCAGGCCGCGAGCCCCCTGGGGGTCCGGGCGAGTGGTCGGAGGCGGCCACATGGGCGGCGCGGCAAGGGAAAACGGTTGTGGGGCGAACTGTTGGCCGTTCGGGGGTCAGGGCTCCCATGTCACGCGTATGGGGGAATTGGTCGGTGACTGTTGGATATTTGTCGACTCACTGGGTCAGTCTTGCGGAGCGACGTCGCAGTCCCGGAACGCCCCGTCTGGCCATGGGTCGCTCCACTTGCACTTCGGCTTCCACCACTTGTACCTGGAGGAATTGATGTCCCGTATCCGTATCGCCCTCGCCGCCGCCCCGGTCGCCCTCGCCCTGCTCCTGGCCGGTGCCGGCGCCGCCTCCGCGGACAACGGCTCTTTCGCGAGCGGCCACTCCAACAGCAGCATCGTGTCCGACTCCGGCAGCGGCAACCTCAGCGGATGGGTGGACGGGAACTCCAACTGGACCCAGCAGACCGCGACCGGCTCGGGTGCGTCCAACGCCAACAACACCCTGGGCGTGAAGGGCAACTCCGGTGCGGTGTACAGCAGCCAGTCCAACAGCAATGTGCGCATCTTCTTCTAGTCGTCGTGCGCTGAACTGAGCGGTGCGACAGTCAGCCCCGGGGCCGGTCCCACGCCCCGGGGCTGACTGCTGGCTTGACGCATGCACGTTATCTGACGCACAGTCAGATTCGTGACCGACACCTTCCAGGCCTACACGGGACGCCCCGCCGCCGTGGGCGGACGAGCGCTGGATCCCGTCAACGCCCCCATGATCCGCCACTGGTGCGAGGCCATGGGCGACGCGAACACCGCCTACACCGGTCCGCACGCGGTCGCCCCGCCGGCCATGCTCCAGTCCTGGACGATGGCGGGACTCGGGGACCCGCGAGTCTCGGGGGGTTCGCGGGGTTCGGGGGGTTCGGGGAGCGCGGCGACCGGTCGCAGCGAGGCCTATGACGAGCTCCTCGGGACGCTGGACGCCCACGGCTTCACCTCGGTCGTCGCCACCGACTGCGAGCAGGAGTACCTGCGGCCGCTGCGCCCCGGCCAACGGGTGCTCTACGACTCCGAGATCGAATCTGTCTCCGGGGAGAAGACAACTGCCCTGGGCGTAGGACGCTTCGTCACCACCCGTACCGATCTTCGGGCGTACGACGAGGCGGCGGGGGAGAAACCGGAGGAGGCGGCGCCGGTCGCCACCCACCGCTTCCGCATCCTGAAGTTCCGCCCTGCGGGGAAAGTTGCGGGGCCGGAGGTTGTGGGGGCGGACGGCCCGGCGCTGCGTCCCCGTCCGATCGTCAACCGGGACAACGCCGGCTTCTGGGCCGGGGTCGCCGAGGGCGAGCTGCGCTTCCAGCGGTGCACCGATTGCGCCACCCCCCGTTTCCCGTGGCTGCCCGGATGCAACGCCTGCGGCTCGGACGGATGGACGCCGGAGGCCGCGTGCGGCGTGGGCACGGTCTACTCGTACGTGATCGTGCACCACCCCCTGCCTGCCGCCTTCCGAGGCCAGAGTCCGTACGCGGTGGCCCTGGTCGAACTGGAGGAGGGCGTGCGCGTGGTCAGCAACGTCCTCGGTCTGCCGGCCGCCGAGGTCCGGATCGGACTCCCGGTCCGGCTCGACTTCGAGCGCTGCGACGAGGAGTTGACCCTGCCGGTGTTCCGCCCCGCCGGGGCTGACCACCTCCCGCCGCTGCGCATCCCGGTGACCCGCACCCTCATCGTGGCCGGAGCCATCGCCTCCCGTGACTACCAGGACGTGCACCACGACGCCGAACTCGCCCACGCCAAGGGCGCCCCGGACATCTTCATGAACATCCTGACGAGCAACGGCCTGGTCGGTCGCTACGTCACCGACTGGGCCGGACCGCGTGCCCGGCTGACCGGCATCTCCATCCGCCTGGGGGTCCCCGCCTACCCCGGCGACGAACTCACCTTCACCGGGCGGGTCACCGAGCGCGACGGCCCCCGGCTCACCCTCGCCGTCACCGGCCGCACCCGGCGCGGCGCCCACGCCACCGCCACCGTGCGGCTCACCCTGGGTGATCACACTGTGGAGGACCAGCCATGAGCCTGCACCGAGCCGACACCCTCGGCGGCCGCGCGGCCATCGCCGGCATCGGCGCGACCGAGTTCTCCAAGGACTCGGGACGCAGCGAGCTGAAACTCGCCGTCGAGGCCGTGCACGCCGCCCTGGACGACGCCGGGCTCTGTCCACAGGATGTGGACGGACTCGTCACTTTCACCATGGACACCAACCCGGAGATCACCGTCGCCCAGGCGGCCGGCATCGGCGAGCTGAGCTTCTTCTCGCGGATCCACTACGGCGGGGGCGCCGCCTGCGCCACCGTCCAGCAGGCGGCCCTGGCCGTCGCGACCGGCATCGCCGAGGTGGTGGTCTGCTACCGAGCCTTCAACGAACGGTCGCAACACCGCTTCGGAGCAGGGCTGACGTCACGTCAGGCATCGGCCGAGGGCGCGGCGATGGGCTGGACCATGCCCTACGGGCTGCTCACCCCCGCCTCCTGGGTGGCCCTGCACGCCCAGCGCTACCTGCACACCTACGGGTTGAGCCCGGACGCCTTCGCTCCGGTGGCCGTCGCGGACCGGTTCCATGCCGCCACCAACCCGGCCGCGTACTTCTACGGACGGCCGATCACCCTGGAGGACCACGCCGCCTCCCGCTGGATCGTCGAGCCCCTGCGGCTGCTCGACTGCTGCCAGGAGACCGACGGCGGCCAGGCCCTCGTGGTCACCACCCCCGAGCGCGCCCGCGACCTCCGCCACATCCCCGCGGTCATCACCGCCGCCGCCCAGGGCGCGGGCCGCAACCAGGAGGCGATGACCAGCTTCTACCGCGACGGCCTCACCGGCCTCCCGGAGATGGGCGTCGTCGCCCGTCAGCTCTGGCGCACCAGCGGCCTGACCCCGGCCGACATCGACACGGCTGTCCTCTACGACCACTTCACACCGTTCGTGCTGATGCAGTTGGAGGAGTTCGGCTTCTGCGGCCCAGGCGAGGGAGCCGACTTCGCCGCAGGCGGCAGGCTCCAACTCGGCGGCGGCGGCCTCCCGGTCAACACCCACGGCGGGCAACTGGGCGAGGCCTACCTGCACGGCATGAACGGCATCGCCGAGGCAGTCCGCCAGGTGCGCGGCACCGCCGCCAACCAGATCGAGGGCGGCGCGGAACGAGTCCTGGTGACGGCCGGAACGGGCGTCCCGACGTCGGGGCTGGTGCTGGGGCGGGGGTGAGGGGTGGCTTTGGTGGGCGGGGGAGGCGGGGTGGCGGCGCCGCCGGGAGGCGGGGCGGGGTGCGTTTCGCGGCCGAGCCCCCGTCCCGATGCCGTCTCTGACGTGCGCGGTTGCTCCCGCTGGCTGTCCGTCGCTTCCGTGGGGCACGCCGGTCGGTGCCGGGCTGGGGTGGCTCGGCTTCGCCTCGCGGCAACCACGAGGAGCGGGGGCGGTTGGCGGGGCGTGCGTTGCCGGGCGGCGCGCCGGTGCCGGGCCTGCAGAAACCTTTCCTCGGGCCGGATTGCCCGTGCTGGGGGGAGTTACAACCATGCTGGGGTGAATTACACCCATATATGGGTGCTACGCCCCCCAGCGTGGTTGTAACTCCCCCCAGGTAACCCGATTGGGGGACGCACTCGCCCCGCCCCGCGCCCCCGGTGAGCGCTCCGCGCCGGACCCGGGCCGCCCCCGGCCCAGTCGCGCATGGGGTATCCCCTGCACGAAGTGCTTGGGGAGGAAGCCGCATCTTTCCCGGCGCGAGCCCGGGAGGCGGCGCCTAATGCGCCTCACCACACGCTGCCGTTGCAAGCGTGAGGCGCCCCCGCTGCCCTCGGCGCGAATTCGGTTGACCGGCTGCCCCGTGCCTCGGAGGATGGTCGCTCGTGAGTAGCGACGACGACCGCGGGTATACCTGGCGACCCATCACCATCGAGGACACGGACGCCTGGCTTCGGTTGCACAACGTCATCGCCGAGGCGGACGCCACCGGTGACCACTGCAGTCGTGAGCATTTCAGCAGGATGTTCGAGTCGTCGTACATCGACTTCCCGCGGGGTTCCCTCGGCGTGTTCGCCAGGGGTGCCGAGGGTGCCCGGGGCGGGGAGATGGTGGCTTACTGCTTTCTGCGGGCGCGGACCGCGGCCGAGCCGGTGCACGAGTGCTTGCTGGAGGGCGGGATTCACCCGGAGCACCGGGGGTTCGGGCTCGGGACGCGCCTGCTCACGTGGGCGGCCGAGGCGAGCGTGCCGCTTCACGAGGAGCGGTTTCCGGGGGCTCCGCTGAGCCTCTGCGCCGGGCTGATCGGCGGCCATGCCGCCTCGGCGCAGCTGTTCGCGGATCAGGGCTACGAGCCGCGCCGTTGGTTCAACACCATGCGCATCGACCTGAGCCATGAGCTGCCCGAAGCGCCGCTCGCGGACGGGGTGACCGTACGGACGTTCACGCCGGAGCGTTCCGAGGACGCCCTGCGGATCCGCAACGAGTCCTTCCGCGATCACTGGGGTACGACCGAGAGCAGCCCCGAGCTCTGGGCGCAGGTCACCCGCGGTTCCGCGTTCCGGCCGGACTTCACCGTCGTCGCCTACGAGGGGGAGGAGCCGCTCGCGCTGGTGCTCTCGGAGGAGTTCGAGGCGTACCGGGAGGCAACCGGCAAGCGGGAGCTCCACATCGGGCTGGTCGGCACCCTGCGTGTCGCCCGCAAGCGGGGGCTGGCCTCGGCTCTGCTCACCCGGGTGCTGTCGCGGGCGCGGGCGGAGGGGTACGACACCGCCTCGCTCGGTGTGGACGCCGACTCGCCCACCGGTGCCGTCGGTCTGTACGAGCGCATCGGGTTCCGTTCCGAGCAGGTCTGGGTCGTGCAGATCAAGCCGGTCATCCCAGCGGCCTGAGCGCGTGCCGTTGGCCGCCGGGTCGTCGCCCGCCAGGGTCAGTCGCCTGCGCCCCGGCGGCCGGTCACGGTCGCACCCGCGCTGGCTCCGATCACGCAGGCGATGCCCAGCAGCTGGGCCCCGCCGAGGACCTGGCCCAGGACCACGAGCCCGACGAGCGCGCTGACGGCCGGTTCCAGGCTGGCTATGACGCTGAAGACCCGTTCCGGAAGCCGCCGTAGCGCGACCATCTCCAGCAGGTAGGGGATGACCGGGAACAGCATGGCTACCCCCGCTGCGGCGGCGAGCAGCAGCCAGGGGTCGGTGCTGCGGGTGAGGCCGTGCCAGGCCTGGGGGAGCCCGAAGGGAGCCAGGGCGAGGGCGGCGACAGTGAGGGACAGCGCCAGGCCGTCGAAGCCGTCGAACGCCTGCCCGACCCGTTGGGTGAGCAGGATGTAGCCGGCCAGGCAGGCCGCCGCGCCGAAGGCGCTGGCCAGGCCGTGCGGGTCGAGCGAGGTGGAGTGTGCGGCGCCGACCAGGGTGAGCAGGACGACCCCGGCTCCGGCCAGTACCGCCCAGAGCACATGGCCCAGCCGTCGGGAGAAGAGCAGGGCCACGGCCAGCGGTCCGAGGAACTCGATGGTCGCCGCCGTTCCCATGGGCAGCCGGTGCACGGCGTCGGCGAACAGCAGGGTCATCCCGGCCGAGGCGAGCCCCAGCAGCCCGGCCGACAGCAGGGCCCGGCGGGAGCGTCCGCGCAGCCGGGGCCGGGTCCAGAGGAGCAGGACCAGGGCGGCGGTGGTCATCCGGAGCGAGGTCGTGCCCGCGACGCCGAGGGTGCGGAACAGCGGGGTGGAGAAGGCGATGCCGGTCTGCACGGTGAGCATGGCGGCGAGACAGAAGAGCGGCGCCGGGATCGAGTCCAGGCGCCGCTGCGGGTTCGGGGTGCTGCCGCCACCAGGTGGTGACGATCCCTCAGCCGCCGGCGGCCGCCCCGTGGCTCGGGTCCAGCCGCCGTGCTCCTCGAGAGGTACGGCGGGCGGGGTGGGTGCGGCGGCAGAGAGGGACATGGGAGCAGTCTGACGTAAGGTCCGTTCGGGCGGCAAGCGCGTTACTGTGGCGTGGCTAATCGGGATATATCGGATATTCAGGTCACGATCGCGTGTGACTACTCTCCGAACGGCAGTTGATGCCGCCTCCGCTTCCGTGTCCTCCGTAGTCCTCAGCGCGATGCTCTCCCTCGGCTGTCTGGCATCCGTCTGCACCGGTGCCGTGGCGGACCCGGGCACCCAGGACGCCGGTCTGCAGCAGCGCGGCCTGGACGCACAGATCCAGTCGCTGGCACCGATCCAGCTCTCCGACCTGGAGGCCGTCGCGATGCCGGACCTCACCGCACAGGACCTCGCCGCACCGGACCTCGCCTCGCTGAGCGACGACGCCGTCATGGCGGCACGCCTCGCTGCCCCGGACGCCGCCCTCGCCTCCGCCCCCGACGCCGTCCGGAACCGGAGGGTGTTCCGGGGCCAGGCCTTCGACACCTGTGTCGCCCCCGGCCTCGGCGCTCTCCGCACCTGGAAGCGCAGCTCCCCCTACGGCGCCCTCGGCGTCTACATCGGCGGCCGGAACCGCGCCTGCGCCCAGCCGCAGCTCAGCGCGGACTGGACCCGGTCGGCGACGTCCATGGGGTGGAGTCTGCTGCCGCTCTACGTCGGCCTGCAGGCCCCCTGCCTCAACAGCGGCAGCTCCGCCACCATGAACCCGGGCAACGCCGCGGGCCAGGGCACCGCCGAGGGCCGGGACGCGGTGAACCGTGCCAGGGCCCTGGCCATCCGTCCCGGCAGCCCGCTCTACCTGGACATGGAGTCCTACGCGCGCGGCAGCGACAGCTGCACCCTGACGGTGCTTCAGTACACCGCCGCCTGGTCCCACGCGGTTCGCGCGGCCGGCTATCTGTCCGGCTTCTACAGCAGCTCCGACAGCGGCGTCGCCGACCTCTCCTGGGCCGTGGGCCGACGCCGTGTGCCCGAGCTGCCCGACATCGTCTGGTACGCCCGCTGGGACGGCCGGAACGACACCAGCGGCTACGGCGCGCTGGGCTCCGGCCAGTGGGGGTCCCACCAGCGGGTGCACCAGTTCGTCGGCAACACCAGTGAGTGCCACGGCGGCGTCCGGATCCACATCGACCGCGACGCCGTGGACGGACCGGTCGCCGTGGTGCGCTGACCGTGCTCTCCGTGCTGACAAAGCGGCTGGTGAGCGACACAATCACCAGTCATACGCACCTACTGAGTGGTAGGCAGTGCGCACGGTCAAGGAGGACCCAGGTGCTCAGCACGATGCAGGACGTCCCGCTCACCATCGGCCGCATCCTCGCCCACGGGGCGACCTTCCACGGCCGTTCCACCGTGGCCACCTGGGACGGCGAGAAGGCCGTCGCCAGCAGCTTCGCCGAGATCGGCGCCCGCGCCGCGCAGCTCGCCAACGCCCTGCGCGACGAGCTGGGAGTCACCGGCGACCAGCGGGTGGCCACCCTGATGTGGAACAACACCGAGCACCAGGAGGCGTACCTCGCCGTCCCCTCCATGGGCGCCGTGCTGCACACCCTCAACCTGCGGTTGCCCCCGCAGCAGCTGGCCTTCATCATCAACCACGCCGCCGACCACACCGTCATCGCCAACTGCAGCGTGCTGCCGCTGCTCGCCCCGCTGCTGCCGCAGCTGAACCCGACGCTGCGTCAAATCGTGGTCGTCGGTGAGGGCGACCTGGCGCCGCTGGACGGCTTCACCGGCGGAGTGCACCGCTACGAGGAGCTGATCGCGGACCGTTCGACGGTCTTCCCCCACCCCGCCGAGCTGGACGAACGCACCGCCGGCGCGCTCTGCTACACCTCCGGCACCACCGGGGACCCCAAGGGCGTCGCCTACTCGCACCGCTCCATGTACCTGCACTCCATGCAGGTGCTCTCGTCCGAGAGCTTCGGTCTGACCAGCGCCGACAAGGTGCTGCCGGTCGTCCCGATGTTCCACGTCAACGCCTGGGGCATCCCGTACGCCGCCTTCATGGCGGGGACCTCTCTGCTGATGCCCGACCGCTTCCTGCAGCCGCAGCCGCTCGCCGCGATGATCACCGCCGAGCGCCCCACCTTCAGCGCCGCCGTCCCCACCATCTGGACCGGCCTGCTGGACGAGCTGGACGCCCACCCCGGAACGTACGACACCAGCACCCTCAGCCGGGTCGTCATCGGCGGCTCCGCCTGCCCGCCCGCGCTGATGAAGGCCTTCGAGGAGCGCTACGGCATCAATGTCATCCATGCCTGGGGCATGACCGAGACCTCCCCGCTCGGCAGCGTCTCCCACCCGCCGGCCGGGCTCGGCCCCGAGGAGACCTGGCGCTACCGGCTCGCCCAGGGCCGTTTCCCCGCCTCGGTCGAGCCGCGCCTGATCGGCCCGGACGGCACGGCCCTGCCGCACGACGGCGAGTCGGCCGGCGAGCTCGAAGTGCGCGGCCCGTGGATCGCCGCCGCGTACTACGGCGGCGATGGCAAGCAGGCGGAGACCGGCGAGAAGTTCAGCGAGGACGGCTGGCTGCGTACCGGCGACGTCGGCACCATCAGCCCCGACGGCTTCCTCACCCTCACCGACCGGGCGAAGGACGTGATCAAGTCCGGCGGCGAGTGGATCTCCTCCGTCGAGCTGGAGAACCAGCTGATGGCGCACCCGGACGTGCTGGAGGCCGCCGTGGTCGCCGTACCCGACGAGAAGTGGGGCGAGCGGCCGCTGGCCACGGTGGTATTGCGGTCCGGGAGCGAGGTCGGCCTCGCCGAGCTGCGCGCCTTCCTCGCCGAACGGGTCGCGCACTGGCAGCTGCCGGAGCGCTGGTCGATCGTCGAGTCGGTGCCCAAGACCTCGGTCGGCAAGTTCGACAAGAAGGTGATCCGGAAGTCCTACGCGGAGGGCGCGCTGGACGTGACCACCCTGCGCAAGGGCGAGTAGCCACCACCTGGCCCGGTCCGGCTACGGCCCGAGGCTGCCGATCTTCCCCAGCAGGTCCACTATCCGGGCCTGCACCTCGGCACTGGTCGAGCGCTCCGCGAGGAACAGCACCGTCTCGCCGGAGCGCAGACCGGAGCTCTCCGCGGGCCCGTCCACCGAGGTGTAGACGACCAGCGGGGTGCGCTGCAGCTGGTTGCTGCCGCGCAGCCAGTCCACGATGCCGACCCGGCGGCGGCGGATCAGCATCAGATCCATGACCACCAGGTTCGGCTGGACGCTGCCGGCCTTCTCCACCGCGTCGTTCTCGCTCAGCGCGTGCACGACATGCATGCCGCGCCGTTCCAGCGTCGCGGTGAACGCCGCCGCGATGTCCGGGTCCTGCTCGACGAGCAGCACCCGGGGCGCATGCCGCTCGCTGTCGCGCGGCGCCAGGGCGCGCAGCAGCACGGCGGGGTCGGCGCCGTACGCCGCCTCCCGGGTCGCCTGACCAAGCCCGGCGGTCACCAGCACCGGCACATTGGCGTCCCCGGCCGCGGACCGCAGCGACTGCAGCGCGGTACGGGTGATCGGCCCGGTCAGCGGGTCCACGAACAGGGCGGCCGGGAACCCGGCGACCTGTCCCTCGACCTCCTCACGGGTACGGACGATGACGGGACGGTAGCCCCGGTCCTGCAGCGCCTGACGGGTCGAGGGGTCGGGCTCCGGCCACACCAGCAGGCGGCGCGGACGTCCGTCCGCCGCCGGGGCGACCATGGTCGGGTAGTCGGCCCCGGCGATGAACTCCAGCCGGCTCTCGGTACCGGCGGGCTCGTCCGCTCCCTGCTCGTGTCCGCCCTGCTCGCCGGTGTGGGCGGGAGCGGCTTCGAGCGCGCGCGAGTTCGGCGCCGGAGCCAGGGCGGCGCCGCTGCCGTTGCTGCCACCGCCGTCCGGGCCGAACCGGCCGCCGAACGGCGCCGCGGCGGGAACCGGCTGCAGCGCGGCCGGGCCGGAGGATGCCTGCGGCTGCTGCTGGGCCGGCGCCGGGGCCTGCGAGGGCACCGGCACCGGTGCGAGCTCCAGCGGCGCGGCGACCGGAGCGTTCTGGTTTGCGCCGTTCTGATTGGCGCGGCCTTCGTCCGCCCCCGGAGGCATGGCCAGGCGTCTCCGACGGCCGCCGTTGGACGCGGAAAGTTCGGCGACGGCGGCCGGAGCCGGGGTGTCGAGTCTGCTCCCGGCGGGCGGAAGGGCATGCTCAAGGCCGGGGTAGACGGGTCCGCCGATCAGCCCGGGGAACCCGTTGGTCCCCAGGCCCTGCGACTGATCTTGAGCCTGGGCCTGGGCCAGTCGTTGCTGCTGCTCGCGCTGCTCGCGCTGCTCCCGTTCGGCCTGTTCGACCTGCTGGGCCCGTTGGGCCTGCTGAGCCTCCGTCACCGCGCGCGGCGGGCGGACGACCTCGGGCGCGGGCAGGGCTCTGCGCCGTCGCGAGCGGTCTATCCCCTCGGCCGGAGTCTCCGACCGGGTGCCGGAGCCGCCCGCGGTGCCACCACCCGTGCTCCCCGTACCGCCCGTGCCGTTCTCCGATGGCCGCCCGGGCAGGCTCTCGTCACTGCGCCGCGCGGCCGGCAGTGCTGCGCCGACACCCGCCGCGGGTCCCGCCGCAGAACCGTCCAGGGGTCCGCCCATGCCGGGGAGCTCCGGCAGCATCGCGGTGTCGTTCTCCTTCGCCCGGTCCGCCGTCCGCGCCGCGGCGGCGGCACGCTCGGCCGCCTCCTGCGCGGTCGCCGGGTCCAGCGGAAGCTCCACCACATAGGTGCGGCCCTGCTTGCCCGGAAGTTCGTGGGACTGGAGCACGCCGCCGTGCCGCTCCACCATGCCCCGAGCTATCGGCAGATGGACCGGACTGCCGCCCGAGCTGGGCCCGCGCACCTCGATCCGCGCCACCGAGCCGCGCTGCGCGGCCGCTATCACCACGGTCGGACCCTGCGTCGGCGTCCCGGTCAGCCCGGAGGCCACACCGACGGCCATCCCGTACAGACCGGCGCCGCTCCCCGAGGAACTCTCCGGGGGGCTGTCCGCGGCCGAGGCCACATCGGCGATCAGATGTCCCAGGGCCTGTGCCAGCCGCTCCTGGTCGGCGATCACCTCGACCTCGGACGGGTGCACCGCGAACCGCACCCGGTCCTCGCCGACCAGCTCCGTCGCCGCCGCGACCGCACGCCGGACCACCTGGTCCAGGCCCACCGGACGGCGGTCCAGACTCTCCCGTCCGGCGTCCAGCGCCGCGTCGAAGCGCTGGTACGACAGCACCCCGTCGACCAGCCGCGAGGTACGCGAGATGTCGGCGGCCAGCCGCCGCAGCACCCAGTTGGCCTCCGGCCACAACTGGCCGGCCGGGTCCGCGGCCAGCTTCTCCAGGGTGGTCTGAAGCCGTGTCAGCGGGTCCTTCAGCTCCTCCTGCAGGACGGCGGTGAGGTGCTCGTGCCGCGCGGCCAGGGCCAGGTAGGCGCTGCGGTCGGTGAACGTCATCACCGCGCCGACCAGCTGCTCCCCGTCCCGTACCGGGGCCGTGGACAGCTCCACGTTCACCGGGCGGCCGTCCTTGCGCCACAGCACCGCCGTCCGCACCCGGTGCTTGCGGCCCGAGGCGAGGGTGTCCGCGAGCGGCGACTCCTCGGCGGGCAGCGGGGTGCCGTCCGCCTTGGAGTGCTGCACCAGCGGCAGCAGCTCCTCGCCGCCGAGCTCGCTGGCCCGGTAGCCGAGGATGTGCGCGGCGGCCGGATTGACCAGCACCACCCGGCCGTCGATGTCCACGCCGAGCACGCCCTCGGCGGCGGCGCGCAGGATCATCTCGGTCTGCTTGTGCTGGCGCCGCAGCTCGGCCTCGACCTCCATCCGGCCCGACAGGTCCCGCACCACGATCAGCAGCAGCTGCCGGTCGGCCGGCCGGCCACTGCCGCCACTCGCGCCGTAGCCGTAGCGGGACACACCGCCGTAGGAGTCGTAGGGGCCGTAGCCGTCCCTGCTGGTGTTCTCGCCCAGGCCGCCGCCCAGCAGGCCGTCGTCCTCGAACTCGTTGCCGGCCACCTCGACCGGGAAGACCGTCCCGTCGGTCCGCCGTGCCGGCATCCGCACCGGCGTGCCGTCGTCGTCCTCGGCACCGTCCTCACCGCGGGCGCGCGGGCGCATGGAGCCGGGGATGCGGCTCGGGTCGAACTCCGGGAGCAGATCGAGCACGCCCATGCCCACCAGCGAGGTCCCCGGCGTCTGCAGCGCACGCACGGCTGCGGCATTCGCGTCCACCACGGTGCCGTTGCTGTTCACCAGCAGCAGGGCATCCGGAAGCGCGTCGAGTATGGCTGCGAGGCGAGCAGTGCCTCGGGTCGGCCTGCTGCTCACAACGAGCCGTCCTCCCTAGCTGAACATCCCTGCCGCACCGGCCCGGTCCGCCGCTGCGTCGGCTGACCTCCCCCCAGGCTCACCAGCAAGCACTATCCCACACTCATTTTTGCGATTGCGGCGATCCGCCTAGTAACGTGGTTACCGGTTGGCCGCAGCCCGCGTGGCTGTGGCATCATCCATGCAGACGGCCGTGATCGCCACCTGGCGTTTTACGTCCCACGCAGGGAGGCTTCGCCTAGTCCGGTCTATGGCGCCGCACTGCTAATGCGGTTTGGGCCTTCAAGCCCATCGAGGGTTCAAATCCCTCAGCCTCCGCGTGATGAGGGCCCCTCGCTCCGGCGAGGGGCCCTCTCTGCTTCTCCACAGCATCCTCACCACATCTCACCCTCGCAGCGCTTCGAGCGCCAGCGCCCACGGGAATGCTTCGCCCTCCGCCCCGCGCCGGATCCGCACCCCGGCGTCCCGCAGCTCGTTCAGGCTGCGCCCGAAGACCCGGTTCGCCGCGAGCGCGTCGCTGACAGAGGTGAGCACCGCCACCGGCAGCCCGAGCCCGGTGGCTTCCGCGAGCGAGCCCAGGGCGTAGTTGTCGACGATGCCGGCCGCCCACTTGTTGATGGTGTTGTACGTCGCCGGAGCGACCACCACCGCGTCCGCCGGCGGCTGCCGCTTCGCCTCGCCCGGCCGCCGGTACTCGCTGAACACCGGCCACCCGGTCTGCGCCTCGATCGCCGCCACATCCAGGAACGCCACCGCCGCCGGAGTCGCGATCACGCAGACATCCCACCCCTCACCCATCGCCGCCCCGATCAGCTCCCCGACCCCGGACGCCGGCGCACCAGCGCAAACGATCACGTACAGCACCCGCGAACCACGCCCACCGCTCATCCGCCGATTCCACCGCGCCACGCCGCCCCCCGCAACCCCCACCCGCGACGGAGCCCAGGTCAGGACCCCCGGTAACTCGATTTCACCCGAGGCCGGGGCTCGTGTACTGTAGTTCTCGCAAGGCAGCGGGGCGAACAAAAACGCCCGGAGGCCGAGCAAGGCGCTCATAGCTCAACGGATAGAGCACTTGACTACGGATCAAGAGGTTGCAGGTTCGAATCCTGCTGAGCGCACAAGCGCAACGGGCTTCAGGCCCAGGTCAGGGCTCCGTTTCACTTCGGTGGAGCGGGGCCTTTGATCGTTCTCAGGGGCCGTCATCTCACAATTTCTCACATACGGTTTTTGATCATGCGTCAGCCGAGCAGCTCGTTCAGCTTCTCCGCACCGGCCTTCAAGCTCTTCGCCTCGGGATGGACGTAGGTCCGCTTGGTGAACGACAGGTCACTGTGACCCGCCCAGGCTGAGACGACCGTGTCCGGCACCCCATTGTTCGCCATCCACGACAAGCACGCGTGGCGCGCGTCGTACAGCCGCACCTTGCGAACCCCGGCCAGCTCCATCAGTTTGTGCGTCTCTCGGCGCAGCTTGTCGGTCTTGAAGGGCCGGCCGAGCTCGTCCACCAGAACGTAGCCGCTGTTCTCGTACCCGTCGCCCGCGGCCAACTTCTCTGCGGCCTGCAGCGCGTGGAACGAGCGCAGCGCCTTGCTCACAGGGACCGGCAGCGGAAGCACCCGTCGGCCGCTCTCACTCTTCGGATCCTTCTCGACGACCTTGAGCCGCTCGCCCTTCTCCCTAGTGCGGTCGTACACCAGCGTGCGGGTGTTGCCGATCGCGATGGTGTCGGTGACGTCCAGGTCGACGTCCTCAGCCCACCGGGCCCCGCACACCTCGGCCGGTCGCTCGGCGATCAGCGCCAGCATCATGGCCGCGTACAGGCGGTGGCCCTTGATGGCGTCTAGAAAGGCCTTCACCTCGGCCTCGTCCCACGGCTGCTCCTTGACCTTGCCGTTGGTCGCCTTCTTCTTGGCGTCCCGCGACACCGTGACGTGCTCGGCGACGTTGCGCACCACCAGCTGGCGGCGTACTGCGAGATGGAGTGCTGCCCGGAATCGGCCGACGGCCAGCCGCACCGACCGGATGCCCAGGCCTGTCCCGGCCTTGCCGCCGCGGACCCGGCCCTCAGTCACCATCCAGTCGATGAGGGCCTCGATGTCGTCCTCGGTCAGCTCCTGGATCCGTCGGTGGCCCATGTGGCGGCGCACCGGCCGGATGGCGTTGTCGTAGTTGCTCTCGGTTCCCTCCTCGACATCCCGCGTGGCGGTCTTAAGCCAGGTGTCGAGCAGCTCGTCGACGGTGACCTTGTTCGGCGCGACGAACGAGCCGACGGACCGCTGGTGCCGGATGCGCGACAGTTCGGCAGTGGCTTCCTTCTTGGTGTCCTTCGTGACGGTCAGCTGCTTGCGTTTCCCGTTGGCGTCCAAGCCGATGTCCACGACGAACCTGTATCTGGTGGTGCCGTCCTTCAAGGTGATCTTCTTGATCGGGTCAGACATAGCCCTCTCCTCTTACGCCACGAACGGACCACCCGCCCGCGGCGCGAATGTCTCCGGGATCTCGCCGTAGATAGGCGGAAGGGAGGCCTTGTAGCCCTCTGCCTCGGTCTCGGCGCTCCAGCGTTCGAGCAGACTTCGCTGACCGCTGACTGTGCTGTCGACATCCTTCGCCGCCTGCTCGTAGGCCTTAGTGGCCTCTGGAGTTTCGGCCCTTCCACTCTCCAGCCAGTAGTTGTGCGCCCGCATCGCGTTGTACCGGATCATGGCTTCGCACTTCAGCAGCTGGCGGATGCGATAGAGGGCACTGCTGCCCCAACGGGCAGCCTCGCGTTGGCCGACTTCCTCCTGATCGGGCTGTGCAGGAAGCAATCCCTCCCCGGAAGCCCATCGGAGAGCGGTGACGGGATGCTCGACGCGGCCGGGAAGCACCTCGGTCTCCAACTCGTAGCCCACGGGAAAGATCAGGGCTAGCGGGGCCATATCCAAGGCCTTGGCTAGGACTAGGAGATCGGCGACCGTGACGGTCTGCCGGATGCCCTTCTCTAGCTTCGCAATGACCGATCGATCGAGAGGGTGCCCGAGCTCAGCGCAGCGATCAGCAAGAGCTTGGGCGCTGACGCGCCGGCCTTCCTCCTCTCCAAGTCGTTCTCTTGCACGGGCAACTTCCTGGCCGACCCGCTTGGCGATCCTCTGATTCCAGTCCGCGTCTTGTTCCACAGCGGAACAGTACCAGTGCCAGTTCGACCTTGACAGCCCATGCCGCCGCGTCCATGATGGCCGTAGCCGCAGAAGCGCAAAGAAAAGATCAAATTGACTTCTGCGGAACAGAATCTTGGTCTTGGAGTGTGCCTTCATGAACCACCAGCAGCGAGCTTTGGATGTTCGCGGCATGTCTGAAGCCGAGGTCATCGCACTTCCCGTGTCGATTCCCCTGGAGTTCGCGAATCGGGCAATCGGGCTCGGGCGAACCCTGGGCTACGCCATGGCAAAGCGCGGCGAGTATCCGATCCCGGTCATTCGCCTAGCCAACGCCTACCGGTGCCGACGGGCCGACCTACTCGAATACCTGGGCATCCAAGACCGAGCCGAGGCTGCCTGATGAAGCCGCCGACGCTCGCCGAAGTGCGTGGCTGGCCGGCAACGGTCGATGTACCCAAGGCGGCTACCGCCATCGGGATCTCGAAGTCTCACTTGTACGACCTGGTCAGGCGTGGTGAAGCACCGGTTCGGGTGCTGTCCTTCGGGGCTCGACACCGTGTGATCACTGCATCACTTGTCCAGCTTCTGGAGAGCCTCTAACTCCACCAATGGCGAAGGCCTCGGGGGACAACCCGAGGCCATGGTCGCCGACCAAAAACGCGTCCCGGTCTACCAGGGCAGGGCGCACGGAATGGAAGGAGCTACTGGCCATGATGCCAGTTCCCACCCTCGACGGCACCACCGTCGACATGCCGCCGCACTTCGGCGGCGACGAGCTGCACACCAACCCCACCGAGCACGACCGCCGCGCCAGCACCCTGGTCGCCGACCTGAAGCAGCCGTTCAGCTGCGGCCTCATTCGCTCCACCAGGCCGAAGAAGGGCAGCGTCCTCAGCTGCTTCTGGGTCGCCGCCTCCCCGGACGACACGCCGGTCCTGATGGGCTACTACGACGCCAGCCGCATCGGCCGCGACATGGTCGACCTCATCATCCAGGCCCGGTACGGCACGCCCGACGAGGTCATGGAGGTCGAGCTGTGACCACCACCGCGCCGGACAACGCCATCGACGACATGACCGAGGGCCCGCGGGTCGAGGTCCGCCTCACGTCGAGCACCCACACGGACCTGATGCGCGCCACCATCCAGCGCTGGTCCGCGATCGAGGGCTTCGCGGCCTCCGACGAGATCCTGATGGAGTTCGTCACCGGCCAGGGCCTGTTCGAGATGGACGCTGCCGGGGCTCGCGCCGCTGTCGTCCAGCTGCACTCCTTCGCCGACCAGTTGGCCGGCCTCGCCGACCAGCTCGACGCGCTGGGAGGCCACTGATGACGGCCATCGCGCCGAGCGCCGCCGACCGGCGGTTCCTCGACCTCGTCGAGGACGTCCTGCAGCTCAACAGCGACATCACGGTTGCCGACATCGAGGCGCTGATGCTCGCCGCGAAGGCAACCGACCGGGTTGGGGTGTACGAGCAGCTGCTCGTCGGTGAGCAGCGCCCGGCCATGGTCCGCGCGATCGAAGCGGGCATCAACTACAGCCGCCGCAGTGAAGCGCATCAAGGCGCCGCCGATGGCTGACCGTCCCGGCGGTTGACGCGGCGCCTGCTCAGGGGGAGCTCGCACCAGCAAGACCCCGGCCGGTGGTGGACACGCCCTCGCCGCCGCCGGCTGGACCCCCCTCACGCACTTCAGATCCAGGAGATTCCTTGAGTACGAACACCGGTCGCCGCGAGGGTGGCGGCCACCAGGAAGAACTCTTCCCCACCGGGGACGGGCTCGACAGCGCCACCCGCGCGGAGCCGTTGGTTCGGCCCGTGAAAGTCATAACTCGTGGTCGTGCTGAGACGGCTGTGCGCTGCCCCGAGTGCCGCGGCTGGCACCGGCACACCGGCCTCGGAGCCAAGACCGCACCCTGCGGAGCCCACTACACCGTGCAGTTCCGCAGCAGGGACAAGGCGGTGAGCGTGTGACTCCCGATGAGGTCGCCGCACACCTTCGGGGCATCGGCCAGGAGGTCAAGGCCCGCCGCAACGGCTACACGGCTCAATGCACCGGCCACGACGACACCACGCCGTCCCTCGACATCGACCCTGGCACCAAGGGCGCCGAGACCGTCGTCGTCTGCCGCTCCAACGGCTGCACCACAGAGGAGATCCTCGACGGTGCAGGCTTGCCCCGAAACGCCCTCAGCGCACCCCGCGCAACAGCCCCGGCGTCGCCTCGCCGCAAGGTCCGTGACGACGACTACACGGATGTGCGCGGCGGCGTCCGGTATGGGAAGGAGCGGTGGGAGCCCAGCAAGGACGGTCGTCGCAACAAGGACTGCTTCTTCTACCGCGACCACCCGGGCAAGCCCCGTCAGTACCAGAGGGTGTTCGAGGGTCCCGGTGCGCCGCAGCGTGTTCCGTGGCGTCTACACCTTCTGGTCAAGGCGATCGAGCGCAAGGTGTCGCGCATCTTCTGGGTCGAGGGCGAGCCGTGTGTCGAAGCCCTTGAAGCCCTCGGGGAGGTCGCGACGACGGCGGGGGCGTGTGGCGACTGGCGCCCCGACATGGCGCAGTGGTTCGAGGGTGCCAGCAGGGTCGTCATCATCGCGGACAACGACGACCCTGGTATCAGGCACGCCCAGCAGGTGGCCGCCGCGCTGGGCGCCAAGGGTATCGACACCGAGATCGTGCGCGGCCGGGTCCAGAGCAAGGGCGCGGACATCGTCGACCACCTCGCCGCCGGATTCACCCTCGATGACCTCGTCCCCGTCGAGGGCGACGACCTGCGGAAGTCGCTCGCCGATGCCCCGCCGGCCCCGAAGGAACCGGCCGGCACCGGCACCACCGATCCCCAGGACGAGGGCGGTGAGCGTGAGTCCAAGCGCGGCCCCTCGCAGGCGTCGCAGCTTGCCGCGCTCGCCCGCGCCCGGTACGAGCTGTTCATGTCCGAGGACGGCCGCCCTTACGCCGTGAAGCAGGACGGCGCGAACATCGCGCTCCCGTTGCGCGGAAAGGCCGGGCTGCGGTCCCAGCTCGCCCGCTTGTTCACCGACGAGCACGGCGGCTCCGTGCCCTCCCAGTCGGGCCTGGCCGATGCCATGACCGTGCTGGAAGGCGTCGCCTCGGCCGCGGACCCGCGGGTCCCACACCTGCGCGTCGCCCGGCATCACGAGGACATCGTCGTCGACCTGGGCACTGCCGACGGCCGGTGCGTCATCGTCGGCCCAGACGGGTGGCGCCGTGCACCACGCTCGCCGGTGCTGTTCCGCCGCTCCGGGGCGATGAAGCCACTGCCGGAACCCGTGCGGGACGGCGACGGCCTGCCCAAGCTCCAGGGACTGCTCAACACCAGCGAGGAAGGTTTCCGGCTGCTGGTGGCCTGGCTGGTCGCCTGCTTCATCCCCGAACTGCCGCACCCGATCCTGACGTTCCGCGGCGAACAGGGCACCGGCAAGTCGTACGCCGCCAAGATGGTCATCGGCATCATCGACCCGTCCGGCGCGCCGAAACGCACGGCGCCGAGGGACATCAAGTCCTGGGCCACGCAGGCATTCAACTCCTGGGCGCTGTGCCTGGACAACATCTCGACGATCCCGGACTGGCTCTCCGATGCACTCTGCCGGGCAGTCACTGGTGACGGCATCGTCGACCGGGCCCTGTACACCGACGACGACGTTGTCGTGCTGGAGTTCCGCCGGGTCTTGGCCATGACCACCATCGACGCCGGCGCTCTTGCTGGAGACCTCGCCGAGCGGCTCTTGACCATCGAGTTGCTGCTGATCCCGGACAGCAGTCGGCGCGAAGAGGGCGAGATGGACGCCGCCTACGCCGAGGCGCACGCCTCAATCCTGGCGTCGCTGTTCGACCTGCTGTCCCAGGTCTTGAAGGTGCTTCCGGACGTCCACCTCACCGAACGGCCGCGCATGGCCGACTTCGCCCGCATTCTGGCGGCCGTCGACCAGGTCAAGGACTGGAAGACCTTGGAGACGTACAAGGCCACCGCCCGCGACGCGATCGCGGATGTGCTGGACGGAGAGCCTTTCGCGCAGGCCGTTGTCGCCCTGGTGGACAAGGCCGGGATCGACGGGATCACAGTCACCGCCTCCGAGTTGCTGGAGCGGGTGCCTACGCCGGACCGGCTCCCGAAGAAGTGGCCCAAGGACCCCACCAGGGCAGGCGGCCAGCTCAAGCGCCTGGCCCCCGCGCTGCGGACCATCGGCATCGAGGTCGACGACAGCAAGCGCGGACCCAAGCCGAAGAAGCAGCGCCTGTACATCCTCTCTACCACGGCAGAGAGAAGGTACGAAACAGCGGTCCCAGCGTCCCCCGGTGGCCCTAATGAGCCCCTGACCAGTGCAAACAGGGGGGACGCTACCACTGGCGCGTCAGCGTCCCCCCTCGGACGGGCGGGGGACGCTACACAGCCCCAGGGGGACGCTGACCTCTTCTCAGCGTCCCCCAACGACACCGCCTCTGAGCTGGACGAATACCAGCGGGGGGACGCTGGGGACGCTGGGACCGCTGAAATGCACCCACTCTCTGACACCTGCCAGGTCTGCGGTGAGCCGATGTTCAAACTCGACCCCGATCAGACCACTCACCCCACCTGCTGACAGGAGATCACCATGACCGACACCACCACCCGCGACAGCGACACCGTCGACAGGCACACCTACACCGACCAGCACGGCCAGCCCCTGCACATCCGAGCCTGGCGCGGCCCCCAGACCGGCGTGACCATCGAGAACCCCCAGGACGACAGCACCTCCTGGACCTTCAACACCACCGAGGCCCGCGAGATCGCCACCTCGCTGAACCTCGCCGCAGACGCCGTCGACAAGGCGCTCGACCCCCGAACCGAAAACGCCGGGAAGGCCATGAGCCCGCTCGACTTCACCACGATCACCCCGAGCCCCGAATTGCTCTGCCACATCTGCCACAGCAAGCCCGCCACCCTCGCCGTCGGCTTCACCAGCCGCATCAACGGCGACTGGACCGACCTGGACGTGTACGCCTGCACCAGCTGCGCCGAGCACCACGCCTACGCCTTCACCACCGACCTCAACGTCTTCGAGACCGCCCTCGCCCGATACCGCGACACCGCCGACACCAAGTGGGTCGACGAGCGCGCCGACAGCCTCGAAGTCGCCCGCCACGCCTACGCCCGCATGCGCATCTCCTGCGAACCCCTCCTGATCGCCCTGGAGTTCAGCCCGGACGAGATCGAGGCGGCCAAGACCAGCATGACCCGGTTCGTCATCGGCACCGAGATGACCACCGTCCGCACCGGCTGACACCACTCGGGGCGGGCCATCCCGAAGTTGGCCCGCCCCTGCGCCGATCATCCACCCCTGCCGAAGGAGAGCACCACCGTGACCCAGCCCGCCATCCGCCCCGACGTCGTCGCCCGCATCGCCGGCCTCAACCTCACCGGCGGAACCGCCACCTGGACCCGCCAGGATGGCAGCCCCGCCACCCAGGACGACATCGACGCCGTCATGAACTCCACCTGGGCCGAACTCGAAGCCGTCCGCGACTTCCACCAGCGCGCCGCCGACCACCTCAAGGAGCAGGGCGGCGCCGCCGAGCGCATCGCGGAGATCACCCGCCCCTACTTCGCCACGCTCCCCGAGGGCGCGACCATGGGCGACGTCGCGCCGCTCCTGACCGATGCCGAGCGCGACGAGGTCAACCGGCTCGCCGCACTCATCGCACCCGACGGCACTGTCATCGTCACCCGCCAGAACTGACCACTCCGCCACCCACCCGGCCGGACCTCCACCGGCCGGGCCGGCTCAACTACCAGAAGGGAGGCTGTCGTGAGCCGCTCACGTCTCAGGGTGCCAATGCTGCAGGCACCGGTCGGCCGCTGTCGCCTTCTCGTCCAGCCTCTTGTGCGCGATCTTCTTGCCGAACTCCTTGAACTCCTCATAGATCGCCCCGGCCGGGTCGAGTACCTTGCCCGCCCAACTGGTCGCCTCGGACGCGTCCAGAACTGTGGCAGTCGCAGCGATACCAGCCTCCCCAGCGCCAACGAGCCCCATGGTTACGAGGGAGGCCATCAGGTCCCAGCCCGGAGTGTCATCCACACGGACCGGACGCCCCATCGCCACTTCCTTCAGGTACGGCGCGACGTGCTCGTTGACGTCTTGCGCCCATGCCGTGTCCTCGGCTGGCGTCCGTTTCACCTCGCTCCGGGGCCGGTCAGGGAAGCGCAGCGACAGGGCGACATCCTCTGCAACGTAGGCATTCCGCGGGCTCAGGTGCGCACGGTCGGCGATGTCTTTGATCTCGCGGCCGACGGCCCGCTGCAACTTGATCGGGATGCTCTCCAGCGGTTCGAGCCCCTCCTCCGTCGCCAGGACGCGCTCCAACGTCTCCAGCATGAAAGCTTCGGGGATCTCCGGCGTTTCCTTGCCGAGCCGCCCCTTCAACTCGGCGTACGCGTGGATCTCTTCGATGCCCTCAGTGACGAGCTTTCGAACGGGGCCGTGAGGGATCAGATTCTGGACTGGTATCTCCCTGGCCTCGACGAGCACCTGCTTCAAGGCCACGCAGTCCGGCGGCAGCTCCACCACACGACGTGGGCTCACCACGAAGATGTTCTTCGGGCTGTCCTGCACTTTCGACACTCCCCCGAACACCCTGTCGTACAGAGTCTGACCTCGTCTTACCGGGCGGCTGATCTGCTCCTTGGACGTGTGCTCGGTTGCCCGGCCTCCCTTGTTCTCGATCCCTTCCATGACCGTCACCATCCCCGACTCGTCGCTGCAATGCCTACCTCCAGGGATGCACTCCGGAGACGGCAGCGGGAGAGGTCGCGCGGCCCTACCTGCTGCACCCGCAGGCGTGCGCGCCAGCCGGAAGCCCCATCAGCGCGCCCATTGCGCCCCCTACACAGCCCGTCCCGGACCCGCCCGGAGCCGTCCACGGTCGGCACCACCCCAAAGGAGACCACCTTGGCAACGCACCTCGTGAGGGTGTCCCGCACCTCCCGGCCGCCCGGCGTCCAGGTCCTCTGCCCTGCCTGCCGCAGCATCAGGAAGGCCCGGCCCGTCGGGGTCGCCACCATCGACGGCAAGCGCAGGGAGATCCTCCAGTGCTCGGAGAAGACGTGCGAGCTGACATGGGTGCCGAGCAAGGCGCACGTCCCCGCCAGTGCGCCCCGAGCGGCATGACCCGCCAACCAACAACGCGCCAACCACGCACCCGGCAACGCCTCAGCCTCGCCCGCGTGCGTACGGCGATGGAACCGTTCACCGCCAGTGGGTCCGGCGGCAGGAGACGGCCTAATGCCGCCCCAATGAAACGCCGCATACCGCGAAGTAGCAAAGCCCGACCGGCCGTCGGGCCGGCCGTCAGGGGGACAGGCCGTCAACCGAAACGATCACGACCCCCGAACTTGACCTGCCGCCTGCACGGCCAAAACCCCGCCCGCCGTCAAGAGCCCCCGCGCCCCGCCAGATCGGACCCACCAGTGAACGACACGCACCCGGCCCCGAAGGGCACCGAGCCCCACCCGGACCTGACGCCCGGAACCACCACCGAGTACAGCCGGATCCACAAGCAGGCGCGGAAAGTCATGGCCCGCGCCTGCGCCGAGTGCGGCACGACCAAGCAGCTCGAAGTCGCCCTTCGCGCCGACGCCCCGAAGGAGAACCTGCGGGTCGTCGGCGAGCGCCAGCGCCGGTACAGCACCGACATAGCCCACTACCGCACGCTGTGCCTGCCCTGCCACCGCGCCGCCAACGGGTACGCGGCCGGCGGTCCCCGATGCAAGTGGGGCCACGAGTACACGCCGGCCAACACCCGCATCGACATGGACGGGTCGCGGCGATGCCGGGAGTGCATCCATCGCCAGTCCCTCGAACTTCAGGCCCGGCGCAAGCTCGAAGCCCTTGACGGGGTGATGCCGAAGCGGCCGCGGCGGGTCGTGCCGCCGGTGGAGGCGCGGATCCTGGAGCGTCTGCGGTTGTGTGCGGAGCGCCGGCGCCTGCCCCTGGACGAGCGGTCGCTGGCGGCATTGGCGCGCGCGGCGTACCGGACCATGCCCAAGCCGCGCACCCCGAGGCCGAAGCCGAAGCCGAGCACGCCGCTGACCGAGCTGACTCAGCGCGCGATGGACCTGCGTGCCCAGGCCGGTGCTGACGTGTTGTCGATCCACGACGCTGTCGCCCGCGCGTCGCAGGAGCTCGCCGCCGGGGTCCGGAGCAGCAGGTGAGCGATGCATTGTGCCGCCGCTGCGGCCGGCCGCTCTCAGCCCGCCTGGCGGTCGCTGCCGGCGTCGGCAGCCGCTGTGCCCTGCTCGACCTCACCGAGGCCACAGCGGGCCCCTCGCGGCCGTCCAGGGACCTGGGCGGGGCGACGGCGGAGCAGACCGCCATCGCCCTGGTGGCCGCGTTTCTGCACCACCAGGACGACCAGGTCATGCCGCTGCTGCTGGACACTGACCTGACGGACGTGGCCGGGCTGATGGCGGCCATAGCGGCGCTGCACCTGGGGGATCTGCCCGACGGGGACCAGCTGCTGCGGGAGGCCGCCCTGCGGGTGGCGCAGGCAGGTACGTGATGGCCCGCCATCTTCCTTCCGGCGTGCACCTGTCGGCGGCGGACTGCGCCCGTCTGGACGCCCACCTCGTCCGGCTGCTCCGCGATCTGCAGCTGCGTGACGGTGTGGCGCCGCGAGACCTGGTGGAGATCGTCGCGCCGATCCACCAGGCCGCCGCCGAGTTCCGCACAACCGTGCTGGTCGAGGCCGGTTCCGGAACCGTGCGCGACAGTTCCGGTTCCGTGACGGGAGTGTCTGCCGTGACGGAACGGCTCAGCGTGCACGAGGCTGCGCGGTTCGCCAAAGTCAGCGAGTCCTATGTGCGAAGGCTCGCCCGCAGAGGCGCTGTTCGCGCAGCGCAGTCGGGCAGCAGAGGCGCGTGGCAGCTGGAGAGCGGATCGCTGGCGGCATGGCTGGCCGACAGGAACGAGCACCAGAAGGCGGGCTGACCATGGGCGAGATCACGCAGGACATGCGTGAGAAGTACGGGCACCGCTGCGACCTGATCCCGCCGAGCATCCTCGCGCGGATCGACCAGGACGAGGTCCTGGACCGCCTCGACGACGCGATGGACTACCACCGCAAGGCCGACTCCGCCCCGGCAGACCTGGCCCGCGGCTTCTGGCAGCTGGCGAAGAACATCTGCACGGCCGACCCCCGCGACGAGACCGAGCAGCAGGCCCAGGTCTGGGTGTCGAAAGCCGACGCCGCGGCCTCGGTGCCCCACAGGGCCACCTGCCTGGAGCAGGCGCAGCAGGTGCGCAAGGCCAACCCGCCGGCCACCCACAGGGTCCGCTACCGGCCCACGGCCGAGGACCTGTGTAAGGCCGAGGCCGTCAAGACGCTGCAGGCCGACATCACCAAGGCCGCAGCCGCGAAGCAGGCCAAGCAGGCCGCCGAGGACCGCGCGTACCGCGAGGCCCTGGCCGGCCGCGGCACCTGGACCATCGGCCATCAGTGGCGTTACGACGCCGAACACCCCCGCCGCTGACGCGCGCCGGGCGTGGTCCTCGCCGCCCCGGGCCGCAGTCCGCATCCACTCCCGCCAGCTGCACCACCAGGAGCTTCCTCATGACCAGCACCACCCCCAGCACCGTCGACCCCGAGGTCGAAGGCCGCCGCGAGCAGTTCCACGCGGATGCCGACCAGTTCAACGCCGACGCCGCCGCATACAAGGGGCGTAGCACCGAGATCCGCGACGAGCTGTTCGCGATCGTGGACCGGGTGGCGGCCCTGGCCGACGAGACCACCGTCGTGACCGACGAGGCCGCCGTCCTGGAGCTGCGCGGCCAGGAGATCGCCGCCCGCGCCCGCAGCTTCGGCGAGCCATTCAGCGCCCCTCTGGTCGTCGAGGACCTGGTGCAGCAGATGAAGGCGGATCCGTCCGCATGCATCCCGGTGATGCGCCTGATCCTGGCGTCGCGCCGCAGCCGGGAGGACACCATCGCCGCCCTGGCGGACATGGCCAAGGCTCAGAACCCGATCCGGTGACCGTGACCGTCCTCACCGCTTCCGCGCTGTAGCCCAAGGAGCTTCCCCATGACCGTCACCACTCCCGAGTTCGCAGCCTTGGCCGACCGCATCGGCGAGGCCTCCGCCCAGCTCGCCGCCTACGCCGAGTCCCAGGGCGTCGATCGCGCCGAGACGGCCGCGTACCTCGCCGCCGGCGTCGTCCACGCCGCCACCACCGACCCCGCCAGGGAGAAGGCCAAGGAGCAGCTGCACGCCGACACCGCCGCCTTCAACCGCGACACCGGCGCCTACAACCGCAGCTTCGACACCATCACGACCCAGCTGAACGCCTACCTGGACCGGCTCGCCGCCCTGGCGGACGAGGTCATCGCCTTCACCGACCAAGCCGAGGAGTTGGACGCCCGCGGCCGCGGCCTGGCGCTGATGGCCCGCTCCCTGGGCGAGGACATCGGCGTGATGCCGCCGGTCCTGGAGGGCGTCGTCCAGGCGTTGCGCCGCGCGCCGGAGAAAGACCAGCTCCTATCCCGGCTACTGCTCTCCTCGCGCCGCGGCCGAGCCGCCACCATCGCCAGCCTGGCCGAGCTCACCCGGGCCCTGCGCCCCGCCCGGTGACCGCTGAGCGCTGATCCAGACCCCTCCGCCGTATTCAAGTTCGGCGGGGATGCACGGCCCTCATGCAGCCGTGCAGCGCGCCGCCCGCCCGTGACCATCGTCCGGGCGGGCGGCGCGTCGAGCAGGAGCGAGAAGGAGTTGGACATGACCGACACCGGAATCCGGCAACGCCGTACCCCGCCGCCCGAGCTCGGCGAGATCATCAACCGGGGCAGGCTGCGGGCTGGACTGCGGGGAGCGGAGTGCGCTCGCGTGGCTGGCCTGTCCCGCGCCTACTTGCTGCAACTTGAGCTCGGGAAGCGCGTCCCCTCCGCGTACACCGTCGAGCGGCTCGCGGGGGTGCTGGCGCTCACGGACCCCGAGCGCGAACAGTTGATGGCGGCAGCGGTCCCGGATGCCGGCCGGTCTCACCCGGGCGCGGTGGCGCGAAGGGCGTGGCGGACGGCCAGCGACTCCCCGGAAGCCTGTTAGCCATGGCTGACGGACCGGAGCTTTTCGGACGTACCTTTATGGACGGAGTCGGGCCTGTTCAGTAAGGTGTCCAGAATCGTAGAGGATTTCAGACACGAGGGGGGCACCATGGGCCGCATCATCGCCTATGTCCGCGTCAGCACCCGCGACCAGAACCCGCAGATGCAGATCGACGCCATCACCGCGCACGGCTACGACCTGATGTTCACCGAGAAGATGTCCGGCCGCGTGAACGAACGGCCTGAGTGGCAGAAGTGCATCGCCCAACTTCGCGAGGGCGACACCTTCCTGTGCTGGAAGTCCGACCGGTTCGGGCGCTCGGCCGGCCACGTGCTCAGCGTGGTCGAGGACCTGACGAAGCGCGGGGTCAAGGTCGTCTCGCTGACCGAGAGCTTCGACGTCGGTACCAAGGAGGGCAAGTTCATGTTCTCCGTGCTGGCCGCCGCAGCCGAGTACGAGACCGCGATCCGTGCCGAACGCCAGGCGGAGGGCATTGCCGCCGCGATGCGCCGTCAGGAGTCCGGCGAGATGCTGCCCAACAAGCAGCGGATGGGCCGCCCGCGCAGGATCGGCCCGTCCGAGGTCGAGACTCTGCGGCACCTGGTCGATGCCGGGAAGACGGTCACCGAGGCCGCCCGCACGTTGAACATCAGCCGGTCATCGGCCTACGCCGCGCTCAAAGCCGGGTAAGGCAGTGGATGAGGAGCGCCGCGCCTGGATCGCCGCCGCCGTCGCCCAGGACCTGGGCGAGCTCCGGGCGGAGATGGAACGCCTGGACGGTACCCGCGCCGGTCGCAGGTTCAAGCCCAGGAACCTGCACCTTGGGTGGACGGAGCGGGTCGAAGCGCAGACCGCCTACGTCGAAGCCGTCCGCCTGTGGATCGAGCACTTGCACGAGCCCGACAAGTGGCTCCTCCGATTCCTGGAGCGCCCGGACTTCGGCCAACCCGGCTGGCAGATGAAGTACAACACCCGCCGCGGCGACTTCATCCGCAAGCATGCGTGGGAACCGACCGCCGAGCGACAGCGCACCGGGTACGCCAAGAAGCGACGCAAGGATGCCGGGCGCCGCCAGCTGGAGCGGGAGCAGCGCACCGAACCCATCAACCGGGCCGCGATCTACGAGCGCGACGGTGGCCTGTGCGGGATCTGCGGCCTGCCCGTGCCAGCGGATGGCTTCCACCTCGACCACATCACGCCGCTCAGCCTCGGCGGCGCGCACGGCCCAGAGAACCTGCGCGTCACGCACGAGGTGTGCAACACGGACCGGGGCAACGGCTGGAGCACCCGGCGCATGGGCACGTAGAAGCGGTCCTCTCAGAAGGACGGCAGCAACGCCCTCTTCGGCCACTTCGAGGACGTCGACAAGTGGGAGGAGAAGCCGCCCAGCGGCACCGGGCTATGACGAGAACGGCACCATATTCCTGCTTAGCGCCGACGAAGGAAGCGACGCCGCTGTGCAGCGATGGACACAACGCTGCTGCTCTCTTCCGGCTCCGGGTGGAACTGCCTCAATTCATCGCCGAGACGCTCCTGAAGGTAGTTACGACGCTCTTTTAGGGAAGTGGCGAGCTCGGCGCGTCGCCCCTTGGTGGTGACCGCCTGGGTCATATCACTGATCCACGAGCGAATCTCCTCCGCAAGAACTTGGTCCTGCAGACGCGTACACAGGAGTACGAGTCGCCCGATAGGAGCAAGAGCCGCTCTAGTCTCGGCCATCGTTGGAATCTTCCCCAGTGCGACGCCGACGGTTCGCGTTGTCTGAACGGAGATCGTAGTGGCCATTGCCTCCATCTCCTCCTGCAGATCAAGGATTGTCTGCACTTGGAGCGCCTTCCATTCGGCCTTGCGCTGCATCGCTGCAGCGACCTTGGCCTTGGCGGCGTCGCGCCTGATCGTCCGTCTCTCAGTAGCCCATTGCCCGGCGTATGTCAGGGCGGCCCCTACGGCAACGCCTGCCAGCGGATCGAGGTTCATGGCTGATGAACGTAGCGACCCGGGGCCGAGCGTGAAGGCGATCTGAGCTCTATTTGCGGTTCGCGGGGATCATCACTATTTGACGATGCAGAGTCACGGGCGCGCCACAGTCACAGGTAGATAGGGCGCCCAGACGAGCGTCCTGCCCGTCGTTGCGCTCTGCGGCTACTGGCCGAGAAGCCGGGCCTTCGCTGCGGCGAACTCGTCGGCGGACAGGATGCCCTGCTGCATGAGCTGGCCGAGCTTGGCCAACTCGTCCGCGACCGAACCGGCCGAACCAGTGGCCGCCGGGGCAGTAGCGAAGTGGTTGCGGATGCCCTGAACGCGGATCATGTCGAGCATCTCGGCGCACTTCTTGGCCTGGCCGCTGACGGTGACGCCGGTGAGCATCTCCACCCGCAGCAGCATCGGCTGCCCGGCCGGGTCGGTGTAGGCCAGGTGGATGTTGTTGTGGGTGGCCAGGTCCCGGGCACCGCCGCGGCTTCCCGAGGCCAGCAGCGACTCTGTGGTGCTGACTTGGCGCTGCTCGATGGTGAGGTCGCTGATCGCACCGTAGGGGATGGCCAGGGGATCCCAGAACTTCTTGGCGGCACTGGTGGGGTCGAGGGTGATCCGGTCGGGCCAGTAGCGCAGTTCGATGCCCGCGACCTTGGCCTTGGGCAGGTGCGGTAGTCCGCCGCGGTACACGACCTTGTACTCGGCTAACGGCGCGTCGGTGGTGCTGGTCTGCTTGTTGCCGAAGAGTCCCATGGTGTCCCCCTTGTGTGAGGCGAAGGGGGACAGCGTGGCAGTTGGCGTCGAGTGATCGTTGTGGTGTTGCGGAGCCGTTACACACAGTGCGGGCCGGATTGGGCCAAACGGATGAATCCCGTTGGTCGATTACCGGCACAATTGCGCTTCCGACCAGGGTGAGTCATCCGGGCATCCCAACACCAAGGAGCGCAAGTGATGAGCAATCAGGACCTGAAAGACCACTACGAACAGACTCTGGCGAAGTGGACCGAGGCGACGACCAAGCGGCAGGAGATCATGGGTTCCGCACAGCCCCTCACTGCAGGCACGCCGGTCCCGACCATCTCGCGAGAGCTGGCTGCGGCCATGGAGGAGGAACGAACGGCCGAGGCTAGGTACAGCGCGGCCCGGGACGCCTACTACGCCAGCAAGCCGTAGTCTCCGCGGCGGAGCTCCTGGGTGGTGGTCAGGAGCTCCGCCGCGCCTACTGCAAGTGGTTGAGGAAGATCTTCGACCCGTCGTGGAACAGGATCGTGACCCCGTGGGCGATGGCCCTGGGCGTGGCCCTCTGCGAGTACGGGTCGACGGCGGCAATCTCCCCGCCGTCGGCCGCGAGCAGTGCGGCGAGGAGCGCGGCCTCGACCTGGTCGGGGCTGCCGACGGCCGCGGGGGCGGTCACCAGGGCCGCGGGCGGCGGTCCGGTCACGGGTTCGCTTCCGGGTTCGCCGTACTTGTCGCCGGGGGCGCTGACCGCGACCACCTGCCACCGCGTGGTCTTCCCGCCGGCCTCGACGGCAAGGAGGTACGGCCGCTTGCTGCGCTCGTCGTCCGGGACCGGCTCGGCGCGGGTGACGCCCGGGACGGTCAGAGCGGTGGCGGTGAGGTGCTTCAGGAACCGGTCGGGGCGCATGCGGGCACGGTAGCCGCCGGCACTGACAGCGGCCCGGACTGACGAGACGCCCAGACGGGTGCGGGGGTCCCGCTCGACCCATGCCGGGACCCCCGCGCGCAGCGTAGCCGCACGACGCGTTGGTCCGGCCGTGGGTCCCGCAGAACCGCTGCGGTGGGACGCGACGGCGTGCTGTGATGCTGGCTATGACCTGGTGGGGGAAGCTGTGGCGGCGGTGGCTGGACCTTTACAACTGGGTGGACGGGTGGTCTCCCGATGGCGCCGACTTGTCCCGGGGGAGGATGGCGCTCGGCATCGGGGGCGGGCTTTTGATCAGCGGCAGTGGTGTCGCCTTAGTGATCGGATTCACCCTCGGTGTCCAGGTTTGGACCGGATCGCTTCCTACCGCGGTTGCTGTTCTCCTGGCTTTGGTGGGGAGCTGTGGGTGCCTTCGCGTTGATCACCGCCAGGCAGGCGCAGGCGATCCGCAAGCCGAACCGCGCGCGGCGGATGGAGCGGGTCCTCAAGCAGCTGAAGGCGTCGTTCGAGGAGTCGTCGGAGCTCGCCGAACTGATTACGTCGGAGTTGGACGCCCGGTCGAGGACGCTGGAGCGGGTCCGGGCAGAGGCGGAGCAGTGGGAGAACCTGTCGAGGCTGCACCAGGCGGAGGCAGAAGCGGTCGCGCGCCTGGTGGAGGCAAAGGTGGAGCGGGGAGTGAGGCACTTGGACCGGATGGGCTGGGTGTTCGCCGCGTCGGGGTGGTTGGCGGCGGTGCTGGTCGGCGTGTACGCGGAGTTCCTGGTGATCCGCCGCTGACAGGCGTGCCCACGTCCCGGCTCTGGGGGTCGAAGCCGGTGCTGGCCCGTCGTGTCACCGCGCCGGGTGCAGCCCCCAAGCCGGGCACTCCAGGTCGTGCGGCTCCTGCCCACCGAGCCCGCGGCAGCGGGGACACTTCGGACGGTCCTCGCCCGTGGTGCCTGGTTGGAAGCCCCAGCCGTGGCAGTCGGGGCACAGGTCACGCTCGGGTGCGGGGCAGGCGCAGGTCATGACCCGTGAGCGAGACCGCGGGCTGGCGGGTCACCATGTGCTGGCAGTCCGCGGAGTCCGCGTTCAAGATCACCCGATTCCGCGTGCAGGGTCGCCGACCTGACCAGAGCCAGCCCGCCCGATTCCCGGCGAGGACCAGGAAGGGATCTCCTCCAGGAAGACCCACGGCTCAAAGCCTTCACAGGTCACCTCGACTCGAAAGCGCAGGGGAGTTGGGCGGTACTTTCGCCACCACCTCTCCGCGTCGTTCGCGTCCCACGCCGGCGGGGTAGTCTTCTCGATCGCGCAGACCAACTTCTCACCAACGGCTACCAGCTGGTTTGCGAAGCTACGTCCAAGCGGGTCCACGCCATCCGCGCCTGGCGCCAGGCGCCACGGCCCCCAGACCTGAGCGGCCACCTCCTCCCGCGTCGGCCCGCCCGGCAGGATGCGGTCATGGGAACGGTCTCGATCGTCTCGGACGGTGATAGTGACATTCAGCGGACCGTGTGGCTCCAGCTCGTTTGGCCCCTTGAACATGAAGTGCAGTAGTTCCTGGGTACTGCCTTGCCGCGGAACCCTTGAGATGTCCAGTTGAGGGCGCAGCTCGGAGTGGCGTCGGTCGCGCTCGATCGCAGCGAGCGTATCCGCGGTGAGGTTGGCCTTCTCGGCCGCCTCATTCGCACGATCGGCAGCGGCATTGGCTCGCTGTGCTGTACGCCAAGAGGCACCAGCGGCAATCGCGCTGGCGACGGCCGAGATCGTATAGATCGTGTTGGCGATCGGGAATCCCATGACCGGGAACGCTAGCTGTAGCTGGCAGTCGAGACTGTAGATACTCGACATTCGGCCGGTCGGACTGCGTAGCTTGGTCGGGGTGACCATCTACTTTCACACCACGGATCAGGCCGAGGCGATCCTCCGGGACGGCTTCCGCGACACAGAGGGCACGTACAAGCTGGTCGGCTCCACCCTGAGCGGCGTGTTCATCGCCAATGTCCCCATGGACGTGAACGAGGGCGCCAGGGGCGACCAGCTCCTCGAAATCACCGTTCCCGACATCGTCGACCTGGAGAACTACGAACTCGTCGCTCTCGTTGAGCAGAAGCGTGCCAACCCGTTGCCGTGATCGCCCGCGCGGGTGATCGTCCGCCGCTAGCGTTGGGGTCGAACGCGCGGTTCGAAGTCCAGCTGTACCAGCAGTCCGAGGACCAGGGCGATCAACACCCCAAGGGTCCGCGGATAGTGCGGACCCTGTGATCCCGGACAGGGAGCAGCACCATGGCCAGCGGCACCGTGAAGTGGTTCAACGCCGAAAAGGGTTTCGGCTTCATCGCCCAGGACGGCGGCGGCCCGGACGTCTTCGCCCACTACTCCAACATCAACGCCCAGGGGTACCGCGAGCTCCTCGAAGGCCAGAAGGTCACCTTCGACATCACGCAGGGCCAGAAGGGCCCCCAGGCGGAGAACATCACCCCGGCCTGACCCGGCCGCGCAGGCGCCCCCACCGGTCGGTGCGGGGCGTTGCTGCGTTCGGGCATAGTCGCGCCCGTAGACGTCGACGATCATGGGCTCCCGTATGATCGCCCGCACTCATCCTGATCAGGGCTCAATCCGGGGGATCGCATGTACCAGTTCCTACGCAAGCTGGCTGGGCGCATAGACGCCCGACTCGCGGCGGTCCTCGGCCTGGTGCTCCTTCTTGTGGGCGTCGTCCTCACCGTGGCCCTGAGCCACGGCAAGAGCCAGAGCGCGTACAGCAGCTTGCCGCAGTGCGCGGAACAGGAAGGGGCCGCTGTCACGCTCAACTGCATTGAGCAGATCAACCAGTGGTGCCAGGTGCACGAGCCGCAGGTCGATCTGAGCAATTGCAGTGCCGACGTGCTCACCTGGGTCGCAACGAATCATTGACCGGCGCGTCCGGCAACCGGCCATGCAGGGCATTGCTTCGTTCAGGTCCGGTTCAGGTTGGAGGCCCCGCTCGACATCGACTTGAGGTCGCAAGTTCCTGCATACTCATGGCGATCTCGGCTGCGGAGCGTGCAAGCTCAGTCACAGCACCTCCCCCGACCGAGAGAGGCACAGCCATGGCACTGCACATGCTCGGCAAGGACCCCAACAGCCCCAACAACGGCAGCCCCACCGTGTACCTCGACGACGAGACCGGCAACTACCTGCTCCAGGGGTGGAAGGTCACCGACGCTGCCCGCCTCGCCCAGCTCAACCTCCCCGACCACGAGACTGTGATCGAATTCCCCCGACGCATGATGCAGTTCTTCCCGGAGGTCAACGGTGGCGGCGGCGTTTGAGGATCTGTTCCGCTCCGCACGGCAGTCAGCCGTGCACCTCGAAATGCGCGACGGGTACGCCCGTGACGCCGACTTCGAGGAGTGGACCAGCGGGAGTCGCTTCGACCCCGCAGAGCGGTGGCAGTCATGGTTCGACCTCATGGCCCAAACGACGATCCGCGGGGTAGAGGTACGCCGCGCCCGGATCGTCTCCGAGCCGATCAGCGACTACATCCGCTTCGAGTACGACGTCACCAGCGGACACAACATCAAGTCCGGTGAGCAGGTTCGTTGGCTGCCCCGCCGACAAGCCTCGGACCTGGCGCTCCCGGGTAACGACTACTGGGTCTTCGACGGCGAGACGGTGCTCTTCAACCACTTCGCCGGCGACGGCACGATGACGGGTGAGGAACTGGTCACTGACGCCAGGACCGTCGCGCTGTGCACCGTGGCCTTCGAGTCCGTATGGCGGCGCGCTGTTCCACACGAGGACTACCGCCCCGTCTGAGAGTCGGCAAGCTGATCACGTGTCCTCTTCCAGCGTCGCCCACGCACGGGAAGCCCTCGGTCAGCGTCTGCGCGAGATCCGGAAGGACTCTGGTCTCACCGCGCGGGCGCTGGCTGAGTTGTGCGGCTGGCACGAGTCGAAGTGCTCGCGCTTCGAGCACGGCAAGGTCACCCCGTCCGACGCCGATCTACGGGCTTGGGCGCTGCGCTGCGGGGTCCCTGGACAGGCCGCGGATCTGATCGCCACTGCCCGCGGCATCGACGGCATGTATGTCGAGTGGCGCCGGATGGAGAGCTCAGGGCTCAAGCGCGCGCAGGAGTCGGTGCTGCCGCTCTGGGAGCGCACACGGCGCTTCCGAGCCTACTCGTCGTGGCTGATCCCCGGCCCCCTGCAGACCCGGCCGTACATCGAGACGCTGCTGTCCGCAATCCGCGATCGTCGTGAAGTCCCTGACGACCTGGACGCCGCTGTGCAGGTGCGCATCGACAAGCAGCAGGTCCTGCATCAGGCTGGCCGCCGCTTCGCGATCCTGTTGGAAGAGAGCGTGCTCCGGCATCGGATCGGCAGCGAGGAGGCCATGGCGGAGCAACTCGGTCATCTTCTGTCGGTGGCGTCCCTGCCGGCGGTGAGCCTGGGCATCGTGCCCTTCGCGGCGGATCGCTCCGCGCTGTGGCCGGTCGAGGACTTTTGGATCTTCGACGATGCGCAGGTGAACGTCGAGCTCGTCTCCGCGTACCTGACGATCAGCCAACCCCATGAGATCGGTATGTACGTGGACGCCTTCTCTGCGTTGTCCGGTCTGGCTGTGTTCGGCTCCGGGGCGCGCAAGTTGATTGGCGCGGCGATCCAAGCGCTCGGGTGACTTCTGCAAGTTCCTGCACATTCGTTGAGGTCACGTTCCGGCCATCCCTACCGTCCGTTATATGGCGAACACAGCCGAAGCTCTCACCCTCGCCCTGCCGGTCGACGACCTGATCCTCGTCCGGCTGCACGCCCTGGCGTGCTTCTCCTGCGGCAGCACCACCGGGCCGCTGGCCCCGGCCGGCCACGTCTACACCGGTGACGGCGACGGGGGCCGGTACGGCTGGCCGGTCGTCGCCTGCCCGGAGCACGCCGACGAGCCTGCAACGGCGGACCGGCCATGACCACCGCGCCCGCCGGCAGGGTGCTGCCGCATCCGTGGGACCTGCACATCGACCAGTGCCGCGGCCTGCGCTGCGTGTGGTGCAAGACCACGCTCACCGGCGCCCGGGTGCCGGTCGGCACCACCGAGAGCGTCCACCAGCACGGCACCCACCGGCGCGTGGTGACGTTCCGCCTCTTCTCCTGCCCGGCCTGCCCCGAGGAGCCGACGCCATGACCGACGACCCGCACCCGGACGACGCCGCGTTCCTGAACACGATCGCGTTCACCTCGACGTACGTGCGCCGGTACTGCGACCGGTGTAAAAAGCAACGCCACACCGTGATCGTCGGTGGCATCGAAGCCGGCACCGGGCCGGGCTGGGACATTCGCTTTTGCCGCCCGTGCCTCGCCGTGATCCTCGCCGACGCCCGCCGACTGGCGGGCAACGGTGACCACGTCCCGGCGCTGCCTGCCTACTACTGATCTCCCGCCCGGCTGGCCCATGCCTTTGTGCCGCAGCCGGGCGGGGCCGGACGGCCGTCCGGGAGGGTCCCGCTCCCCAGGCGGCCCGGACGGTCACCCCACGGCCCCGGCGGTGACGCGTATCCCGCCGGGGCAACCACCCTCTTTGGAGAGACCGTGAGCGACGACCTGCCCGAGCCGATCGACTGGCCGCCCGTCGCCGACCTGCTGGCCGACTGCCCGGACTGGTGCCGCGGCCGGCCGCACAACCACGGCTCGGCGTATCCCGGCGACCAGGGCCACGTCTCCGAACCGGTTGAGCTCAACGTCGTCACCGCCGAGGGCAGGAGTGAGCTGTACGCCCTGGCCGAACTCGTCTCGTACCCGCTGTCCGACACACCGGAGAAGCGGCTGATCTACGTGTCGATGCACTGGGAGGACGGCGGCAGGCCCCTGGCGCCGGCGGATCTCGTCGCGGTCGCCGACGGCCTGGTCGGATACGCCGAGCAGCTGCGGCAGCTCGCTGAGCGGCTGACCGGGCTGCGGGCCGAGCAGGAGTGACCCATGTAGGTACTGACGAGGTCGGCCGCGCTGGCGCAGGCCGGATGCTTCTCAGCGGTCAGCCAAGCTGGAGGTCCGTCCCCGTAGGTTCAAGTTCTACGCGTGCTGCGCTGAGTGCTGCGCTGCGGGCAGCGCCAAGATGGACGTGGATCCGCTCTGCGGGCGATTCCCAGACCGCATCGGTGACCAACTGAGCAAACTGGTAGATCGGCTCGCTAACGGGAACTGAGCAGATGAGCCTGACTTCAATGTTGCACAACCAGAGGTTGCTGGTCACATCCGAAGCCTGGTCGAAATCGAGCGCCTGTCCCTCGAACCGCCTCTCCGCGAGCCGCTCTACACTCCTAGCGAGCTCAAAGAACCGCATCAGGGCTGCCTTCCGCTCCATGCGAAGCCTGCCGGCGGCCTGTCGCTCCTCCTGCGCTGCTGCTGCCCTGGCACGTGAGCGCTCACCAAAGAGTGTCGCGGTGACGCCGATCACTGCGCCCAGTAGCCCACTTGAAGCAGTGATGATGCTGACCCAGAGGCTCATAGCGCTCCAGCATGCCGCCTATACGCACGGGGCACGGGGAAACTGGCCAAGTAGCCTTCATGGTGCGGGCATCCAATGCGGTGGAGGGGGGCATGGTTGCCATCGCCATGGAGGCTCGGAGTGACGCTACCGGCAAGATCACGCGACGCTGCCAGCTGTGACCGTCCTGGTCACGACCGCGCGGCACCCGGCGCCCAGACCGGTTGCCGAGTGCCACCGAACATCTGCCTTTCATCGGGGCGAAGCGGGCGGCGAGCTGTAATCTCAGGCCTCCCAGCAAGCCCTCACTGGGCGTAGGAGGCGGACGATGCGCCGACCGTCACGTCATGCCGTCACCGGATTCATCGCGGTGGGAACGTCCCTCTTCGTCCTCGCGGCCATCTTGTACGGGATCATCTACGGGCTGAAGCAGGGCCTTCGATCTGTTCCTTGGTAAGCGGGCGAAGAGGGCGCACTGTCGCTCTCAACCCCTCGGCGAGCGGGATCACCTGCTCGGGGTGAGCCTGGACCTATGGACGACACGCCGACTGACCCGCAGGGCGGGCGTCACGCGCTTGTCGTCGTGTACCCCGTCGTCAACGCCAACCCGCGGTACCGTCGCGTCGACATCCTGGGCAGGCGGGTCGGCAAGGCCCACTCGCTGCGGGACGTCGCCGAGTTCTGCCGCCGCGCCGGCCTGGAAGACATCGACGTCGAGGCCGACGACAGAGTGCAGTGGATCGGCGGCGGACCCCGCCAGTGGCAGGAATGAGTTCGCCGCGGGAGCAGTTGGGGACTGTCCGGCGGATCATGTGATCCTGTCGGGTTGCCGCTCGGCCGCGTGCTGTCTTGTGCGACACGACTGCGCGGTCACAAGCTGGCGACATGGCTGTATCCGATGAAGTGCGGGCGATGTGCGACACGTCCTTCGCCGCCGAAGAAGTGAGCCTCGCACTGCGTGTCCTGAACACGTACGAGGGGGAGGACACGGACCGGGTGCACCGGGCCGCAGTGGCGTTGAGCCAGGGCAGCTTGCACCAGCTCGCGTCCTGGATCTGTGGTGTGACACCGCCGCTGGACAACTTCTTCTGGCTCGCCGGCGGAGTGGAGCCTGGCGCCACGGACAGGCAGGCGTTCGCCGCCAAGTGGTTGAGCGGCTTCTACGACAAGAACCGGCTGGTCCGGCAAGATGAGGCAGGCCCGTCACGGCCTGAGCCGTAGTCGGAATCGAGGCCAAGGTCACGGTGCCGGTCTATGGCCGCCATCCTCGCTCACGCCTGGTTTTCGAACGCCCATCCACAGATGTCCACAGGGTGTGGACAACCGCTGTTGTCGGGCCTCACCGCGTCCCGTCGTGGTGGAGCTTCCGGGCCCGGGTGTGGAGTCGGCGGCCGAGGCGGACGCGGTGCCCGTGACCGCCGCAGGGGCGGCAGACGACGGTGCGGCGCAGCAGGACGGTGGTGCGCTTCCCGGTGGCCTGGCAGCGGCGGCAGGGGGCGAACGGGTGCGCCCAGCAACGCCAGACGTACCGGCCCGCGAAGGCCAGCAGGGCGACGGTGGTAGCAGCGATCAGCAGGGGGTCCAAGATGCCCTCCAGAGCGGTTTTCGGGTGTCGGGCCGGGGGTGGTGCTATCCGCTACACCCCAGCTCACAGCGGGTTTTTGCTGCTAGCGGAGGTGCTACCGGTAGCAGGGGCGGGTGCTACCTGTAGCACCCGCCCGGCGGCCTACTTGGCCTGGTTCCGCTCATTCACGGCGGCCACGATCGCCGCCCGCTCGATGCCGCGACGGGTCGTCCGGGCGCCCTCGTCGGTGGTGCCGGCGACGTCCTTCACCGGCACCCCGAACGGCTTCAAGGCGACGGTGACGTTCTCCGTGGTCCATCCGCCGTAGGCGTCCGGACGCAGCTGGCCGAGGCGGGTGGCGACGCGCTCGTTCCACACCTTCTCCTCCTCCGCGGCGACCACGGCGAGGATGTCGGCGAGCAGGTCGAACGACGGCCCGAGGTCGGCCGGCTCGTGCCCGAGCGCGTACCCGGACAGCCGGTTGTCGGCCTTCCGCACCTTGTGCGCCCGCTCCACCACCCGCACCGCGTCCGGGGCGTTGACGTAGTGGCCGCGGGTGATGCGCGGGTCGTCGCCCTCGCCGGCGATGTAGCAGATCCCGACGTCGGAGCGGGTGAACATCGTCGCCCGCACCCCGGCCTTGTAGCTGCTGGTGCCGAGCACCATGTCGTTCTCGATCTGCCCCATGACCTTCAGGCACAGCCGCAGTACAGCGTTCGCCGAGATGCCGGTGGGCAGCGACTTGGAGTCGGGCCGTTGGGTGGCGAGGATCAGCACGATTCCCAAGGCGGGGCCGCGCTTGACCAGGTCGGTGCAGATGGATTCCAGTTCCGCCCCGTAGGTCTCGTGCTCGAACCAGACCTGGCACTCGTCGACGCCGACGACGATCGGGTGCAGCCCGAGCGCGCGCTTGTTGGCCAGGTCGGGGGTGACCTTGGAGTCTGGGCAGATGTCCTTGGGCAGTCCCCGGATCACCTTCGCCCGGCGGCGCAGCTCTTGCTTGAGCTCGCGCATGTCGGCGAGGGCGTACTCGATGTCCTCGTCCTCCTCGCCGGCCCGGTAGGCATGCGCCACGGGCTCCACCGCGGACAGGTCACCGGTGCCCTTGAGGTCGAACGCGTGCAGCTCGGCGCGCGGATCGAGGGCGGCCATGAGCAGGACCAGGCGCAGCGACACCGTCTTGCCCATGCGCGGGATCGCGCCGATCAGCATGGAGGCGAACATCAGGGTGATGTCGACCGGTCGGCCGCGCTGGTCGGTGCCGAAGCGCGTCGGACGGAACAGGTCCACGGTGCCGGACTTCAGCAGCGGCCACAGCGGCTGCTTGGACTTGGCCATGTCCTCATCGCCGATCCACAGGATCAGCCGGCCGGGGTGCTCCTCGCCCGCGCCCTCGGGCCACACGCACCCCAGCGGGCGGCGCAGGGCGGAGGCGAGCTGGGCCCGCTTCTCGGCGACGTCCCCGGCGGTCGCCCCGGGAGGGAGGTCGCCCTCGGCGCGCCAGCCGGGCCCGTCGCGCGTGATCGGGGCCGTGAACACCAGCGCCGGCTTCCCCTTGGCGACGGCCTTGTTGATGAGGCTGATACCGAGGTTCTCCAGCGCGGATAGCACCAGGTCAGACGTGAGCTTCTGCGCCTTGGGGACGATGACGGCAGCGCCGATCAACGGCCGGTCGGCCGGCGCACCGACGTAGCCCATAGTGAGGACCACCAGGGCACCGAAGGTGAGCAGCCAGCCCGAACTGACGATGTACAGCGTCAGCGCCATGGCCAGCCCCAGCACGGAGGCGACGACCAGGACGGCGGCGCGCAGCCGCACGCGGTCATTGCGCTGCCGCGACAGGGCGAGGTACCGATCGGCGTCCTCCTTGCGGACCGCGGCGCCGCGCACGGGCCGGCCCTCGGCGTCGGACACCCAGCGCCAGGTACCGGCCACCAGGCGCAGGCCGCCGGCCGGGGCGGTGGCGGTGGCCTTGAGGCCGTACCAGGGCACCCTGACGCCGTGATAGGTCGCGGTGTGGCCGTAGTGGATCGCCGTCCACTTGGCCATGGACGTGAATTCGTCCTTGGAGCGGAGCCAGGTGGGCAGGATCGGCCGCCGGGCCTCGGTGCCGCGAGTGTCGGCCGGCGGGCGCGGGTCAGGCTGGTCGACCGGCTGCTCGGGTTCCTCGGCTTCGAGGTCGTAGACCTCTTCGTCGTCGGTCTCGGAGACCTTGACCAGCTTCACGGCCTGGTCGACGCCGTTGACCCGGGTGACGCCGCGGGTTCCGTCGGTGATCGACATCAGCGGTTCCTGACGTTGGTAGTGGGGTGTGCGGCGCGCCACCAGAGGGCGGCCAGGAGCAGCACGAGTAGCGCGGCCGGGGTGGTGGCGATCCACGGCACGACCGCCGCGGTGACCGGGACCAGGACGGCGCGCAGGTTGTAGGCCAGGACGAGCAGCAGACCGAGGATGACGAGGGTCGACGGGCGAAGGTTCGACATGGCGGTGCCCTTCTTGAGGGTGGTGCACGGCGGGTTGATCAGGGATTCTGTGCGCATGCTTCTGCCACTTGCGCATGAGAAGACCGAGCTGATCGAGGTCGTTCGCATCACCGAACCGGGGAAACAATGGGATGCGGAGGACCTGCTCGGCGAGGATGTCGGGATCTGGGAGGCAGCCGACGTCCATGAGGTGCTGGCGCTGATTGCCGAACTGCCGAGCGGGGAGTCGTATCGCTGCTTCGTCCCGGGCTGGGGAATCCGCGCGCACAGCTCCGCCGGTCTGCTCTTCCAGATCGCGTTCTGCTTCCGGTGCCACAACGCTCGCTTGTGGGGTCCGGCGGTTCCCACCGGTCAGGCGGGGATCTACAGCTTTGACGCGGACAGCCTCGGAAGCGTGGATCTGCTCCAACGCTTCCGGAGCTGCACCCCAGTCGTTCGGCGAGCTTGGGCTACTGCTGCTGATCGCGTTCGGCGAAGCCGCGATTGATGCGCGCGAGCTCCTCGCCGAGCCGCTCGAACGCCCCGGGCGGTGCGGTCGCGGTGGCGGTGAAGTCGACGCTGGTGTCCTCGGGGTGCGGCTCGATGGTCGGGCGGGTCTTGTCGGTCATGGCCGGGGTTCCTATCGGCTGAGGAGGGCAGCGGCTTTGGCGAGCTCGGTGTGCCGCTCGCAGCGCTCCATGAGTTCGGTGCGGCGGTAGGCATTGCAGGACATCTCGGCGTCGGCGAGGAGGACGGCGGCGCGCTGGTAGTGGCGGATGCCGTCGGCGCGGACGAGGTCGAGGGCGTTGGTGAGGTCGGTCTCGGTGGTGGGCATGGGTGTGGTCCTCTCGGTCGGGCGGGTGGCAGAGCTCAGGCCGCGATGGTGCGGTAGAAGATCCGCACCACGGACTTGGTGTTGACGTCCGGTCCGAGGCCGGATTGGACAGCGGCGAGGACCGTGTCGCGATCCCGGACGCCGAGGTTCACCAGGTCCCGGACGAAGTCGGTGATCGAGGCGTCTGACCTGCTGTCACTCTTGTCATCGGCCTGTCCCGACACCTCGTCGACGAGGTCCGCGGTGACGGTGATCCCGGCCATCGCGAGCTGGTTGACGACGTCCTCGGTGCTGGCGTTGGGCATGGTGTCCAGGGCTGCGATGACAGCCGCACGGGCCTGCCCGGCACTGTCCTCGGCGGTCGTGATGACCGGCACGGCGGTGCCCTCGTAGCCCTCCTGGGCGCGGGCGAGCTGACGGTTCACGGTGAGCATCGCCATGCGGGCGCCGGCCTCCGCCGAGTACTGGTTGACCCACTGCTGGGTGCGGTCGTCCAGCGGCTTGGACTGGTGGTGCAGGACGACGATCCAGATCACCTTGGCGATGCCGGACACGACGGCGCCGACCAGGCCGGTGACCCAGGAGCCGGACATGGCGCCGCGGGCGAACACGGCGAGCATGGCGATGACCAGGGCGACGTGCCCGATGGCGCGCGGCATGCGGGCCTTGGCGGTGTTGTACCGGTCGAGCCACTCGGCGGCGAGGCAGGTGATCCACGCCAGGTCGAAGATGGAGGCGGCAGCGTAGGCGATGGCGCCGGGGACGGTCAGCGACAGCAGGCCGCCGATGCTGGCCGTCGACCAGGCTACGGAGACGACGATGCCCAGGACGGCGACGGCGGACAGGCCGAGGAACACGACGCGGTCCCAGTCGACGGGGACCACGGGCACCTGCACGGTCTCGTGGATGTCGACGTACCGGGTGTCCGCGCCGACGGTGTGCGGCACGGTGCGAGTGATCTTCTTGGTGCGGTACTTCATCGGGACTCCAGGGAGTTGGAGCCCGGCGGCGCGAACGGTGACCCCGGCAGGTGAGTAGCGATGTCAGCCTTAACATCACGACTCATCTGCTGGCCTTCCGTCCGCAGCCGCTCGGGCAGGGGGAAGACGAGGGGTCAGAGTTCGGCGAGGACGTCCACGGCGACCAGGCCGGGCTGGCTGTGGCTGGGGCGCGGCCCGGAAGCGGAGACGGTGGTGAAGATGCTCTGCAGGCGGGCCAGGACGATCTGGGTGCGCTGCTCGGTGTCGACGATGCGCAGCCGGGTGACGGGGCGCTCGCCGGCGCGGCCGTCCCGTGCCCGCGCGAACGGCGGCAGGTCGGCGGCCGCCTTGAATACGCGGATAGCCGCCTCCGGGACGGAGCCGCTGTACACGCGCCCGCCCTTGAGGGAGGCCAGCAAGCGGGCTGCGTGGTGTTCACAACCGGTCGTGCCGGCGTTGTGGCCGTCGAGGACAGTCACGGCGTCGAGGGGGCCGCTGCACGGCGTGGTGTCGTCGGGGTGGGCTGCGCGGCAGCAGTCGGCGCCGTCGGGGGTGTCCTCGGCGATGACCCGGATGGTGTCGGTGAGGACCGACTCGACGCTGCGGCCGTCGCTGAGGATGGTGCCGCGCTCACCCGAGGGCCACGGGGTGCGGTCGATGCGGACCCGGACGCTGCGGTTCGGCTTGCCGACGATCGCGACCTCGGCCTCGATCAGCATGCCGGGCTTCAGGGTGTTGAGGTCGAGGCTCATCGGCC
This sequence comes from Streptacidiphilus sp. EB103A, assembly GCF_041261405.1. Classification (NCBI taxonomy): domain Bacteria; kingdom Bacillati; phylum Actinomycetota; class Actinomycetes; order Kitasatosporales; family Streptomycetaceae; genus Streptacidiphilus; species Streptacidiphilus sp. EB103A. The sequence goes on from NZ_JBGCAQ010000015.1 coordinate 125,165, forward strand.
GGCCCCCGCGTAGCTGTAGGAGCGGCGGGCTGCAGCGTCGTCGCCGGTCGGGTCGCTGCTGTGGCAGTCGACGCACACCATGTCGCCGTTGCCGTCCTCGGACAGGCCCGAGACGTCCCACGCCCGCTCGCAGCGCACGCACTCGCCGGTCACCGGGACCTGCGTGACCTTCAGCGACGGCGCCGAGTTCTTCATCGGCACCGGCCCGAGGCCGTTGGCCTTGAAGATGGCCCGGATCGCGTCCAGGTCCGCTGTCTGACGGGCCGACGGAACCCGCTCGACGAGCCAGCCGCCGTAGGTCCCGGCGGGCAGCCGGTCCAGGATCTTGCGGGCGGCACGCTTGCCCCGGTCGGCGCGGCGGACCTGGTCGGCGGCCCGGTCGAATTCGCGGGCGGCGGCCTCGATCAGCTTGACCGCGGGCAGCTCGTCGGGGGTGAACTCGTCGGCCGGCTCGGGCTGCGTAACCGGCTGGGCAACGGAGGTGCGGAACTCGGCGACCACAGCGGTGACGCGGGTCTTGGCGCGACCGAGAAGGGCGCGGGCCGAGGTGTAGCGGGTACGCGAGGGCGTGAGAAGATCCAACACAGCTGGGCTCCTGGTTTCGTCAGGTGTTCCGGTCAGGCCCTCGCTCGGTGCTCGTAACACCGGCGGGGGCCGTTTATTTCTGCTGCTCTAGGTGGCTAGCCACCACTTTACGCACAGGGATGGACCGGTGGCAATACACCGTGCGAAGATTCCCCCATGCCTTCAGTCCACAAGAACCCGGCCAAGACCTTCCGGCCCGATCCCGAGCTGTACGAGCGGGCCAAGAGCGCCGTCGCCGAGGTCGGGTCCGACATGAACGGGCACCTGGTCGCGTTCCTGCGCTGGCTCACCCATGAGACGGACGAGTTGCCGGAGCGTCCGGCGAACCAGTCCCGCTGAAGATCGCGGGGGAGAGGCTGGCGTATCACGGATTTCTCACAGACTGCCTGCGTGAGGCTGGTCGGTGAGCCGCTGACCTGGGCCTGAGACCGTCCCTCTGGACTGTGTGGGCGTCACGGATGCTGTGCCGTTCACTACGGATCAAGAGGTTGCAGGTTCGAATCCTGCTGAGCGCACCCAGATCAAGGCCCCGGAGACACAGTCTCCGGGGCCTTTGACATCTGCGGCCGACATCACACCCATCGTCAGCGCCGTGCCCCCGGGGCGCCGGTGAAGGTGTTCGACGCGAGCGGGAAGCTGCTGGCTGCAGGGAAGCTCAGCACGGGTCAGCGGACGTCCAGCAACGGCTCGCGGTCCCCCGATGAGTGCGACTTCGCATTCAACGTTCCCAACGTGCCATTGGGGCAGGCCACTTACGGTCTCCTGTTCCCGGACCAGGAGCAGGTCATGGTTCCCGCGCGGACGGCCGAATCGGGGATGACCACGATCGGCTACAACCCGTCCCTGCGAAAGAACGTGCTTGAGGGCCCCTGACGACATTGCCGCGGAGGGCTGCGGGTCAGGCGGTCTGTCCGGGGATGTGGGCGACGGACCAGCCCAACACGCGCTACAGGGCGTGTGCGGGTTGGTCGGTGTAGGTGTGGCCGGTGGGGGCGGTCCAGGTGACGTGGCCGGTGCGGTTGTTGTAGCCGATGTGCCAGCCGGCGCGGTGCTTGGTGAGGTGGTGGCGGCGGCAGAGGGGGATGAGGTTGTCGGGGGTGGTCGGGCCTCCGGTGTGGGGGTTTGCGTGGTTGAAGGGGGTGACGTGGTCGAGGTCGCAGCGGCGGGAGGGGCGGGTGCAGCCGGGGAAGCGGCAGTGCGGGTCGCGGGTGGTGACGTGGCGGGTGACTTCTGCGGTGGGGCGGTAGGTGGTGGGGTCGGTCTTGAGGATCTGTCCGCTGGTGGGGTGGGTCAGCAGGCGGTGCCAGACGCTGCCGGGGCGCGAGGCCAGGGCGCGGGCCTGGCCTGCGGTGATGGGGCCGTGGCCGTGCAGGTCGGCGGGGTGTTCGGCGGTGCCGATCAGGGTGTCGTACGGGACGGTGACGATGACCGTGGGGGCGGGGGCGGTTGTCCCGGTTCCGGAGACAAGTTCCACCAGGGCGTCCGCGCAGCGCTGGGGCAGGGTGCGGCCGTCGGAGGCGAGGGTGCGGGCGTGGGCGGTGACGGCGGCGTCCACCAGGGCGGCGTCACCGGCGGTCAGGAGCGCGCCGTACCAGGCCATGCCGTCGGGGTGGGCCTGCAGGGTGGTGCGGCGGTCCTGGGCGGCGCGGGTGTGGCGCTGTTCGGCCCCGGCGGGGTCGGCTTTGAGGACGGCGCGGGTGATGGCTTTGCGGGCCGCCCCGACGGTCTGGGTCGGCAGCTTGGCCAGCACCAGGCCCTCCACCCGCGCGGCGGCCTCGTCGGCGAGGGCGGCGGTGTGCTCCAGCAGGGCCTTCAGGTGCATGATCTGCACCCGGCCCGCGGCCAGCAGCCCTACGGCGGCCGGGAACCGCGCGGTCAGCTGCTGGGCCTCGACCAGGCGGGCGCGGGCCGTGTCCGGAGCGACCCGCAGCGCACAGGCCACCTGCTCCTGGGTCTCCAGGAAATCCCCCAATGCATCGGGGTGCCCGGGGATACAGGCCAGCGGCTGCTCCTTGAGCCCGGCCAGCATCCCGATCTGGACGGCCTCCAGCCAGCAGCGGGCCCGCTGGACGGCGACCAGCGCATCGATGCGCCCGGCGGCCGACAGCTGCGCGCCCTGCAGGTCGGCGATCCCGGCCACACTCACCGCCCCCGGCACCGCCCGCGCCAGCTCGGCTGCCAACACATCAGCCGCCTCGAACCGGTCCAACCCGACCACCCCCTCCAGGTGCTCCGTGTACTCTTGATTCTATCGTGAGCTACCGTCAAAAATGGCCTCTGAGCTGCATAAACGGTTGCATTCCGAACTCCCGCACGCCCCCCGAACCTGTCTCCAAAACCAGGACAAGCCTTTCCGGTGGACCGCATCACCATCCGGTATGACGGGACGGCCGGCTGAGCATGATCCACAGCGTGACCACACCACGCAGGCCGGAGCGGCTCTCCCCAGATGCCGTAACCACGCATGGCGTCTGGTACGCCGCGTACGGCTCGAACATGCACCTTGATCGACTGAACTTCTATCTCGCCGGCGGGCGGCCTCCCGGAGGTAGGCGTACGTACCCCGGATGTCGCGACAGGCGTCCGCCGCGGCGGATGATCCCCGTCCTGCTGCCCGGTGGGCTCTACTTCGCTCTGGAGTCCACGGCCTGGACCGGCGGTATGGCGTTCTACGATCAGCTCGACCAAGGGGAAATGCCCGCGCGTGCCTACCTGCTGACGGCCTCCCAGTTCGCTGATATCGCCGCCCAGGAGATGTACCAGGAGCCCGGCGAGGACCTCGATCTGAGCGCTGTTCTCGCCAACGGACGGGCGAGCCTGGGTGAGGGGCGGTATCAGACGCTGGTCTGTCCGGGGGCTCTGGACGGCTTGCCGGTGCTCACGTTCACGGCTCCATGGCGCTGTGCGGAGGCGCCGTGGAACCGGCCGTCGGCGGCGTATCTGCGCAACCTGGCCTCGGGGCTCCGGGAATCCCATGGCTGGACGCGCGAGCGGATCGCCGACTATCTCTCCGGCCGACCGGGTGCCAAGGGCGTGTGGGATGCGGCCGACATCGCCGCCCTGGTGCCCGTAGGGGGAATTAAACGGTGGCGTGTACAGTTACTTGCTGGTGGCAAGCAATAATGTGGCGATCAGCATGATCAGGGAGGGCCCGCCATGGAACCGACAACAGCGGCGGCGGAGCCGGCGGCGACGCGGAGTACCGCCACCGCGGCGGAGGCCGCGCTCTTGCTCGGTGACGAGCTCAGCCGGTTCTCGCGGCTGATCCATGCCTGGAAGCTCCGGGCCCGGGAGGAGAACGGCGGCGGGGACCGCCTGCTGCTCGCGCGTCTGGTGAACTACGGCCCGCGCCGGGCCACCGACCTCGCGGCCGAGACACTGCTGGACCTTTCCACGGTCAGTCGGCAGGTCCGTTCGCTGGTCGACCGGGGCCTGGTCGAACGCACCCCCGATCCCGAGGACCGCCGCGGCACGCTGCTGTCGGCGTCCGAGGCGGGCGTACTCGCCTTCCAGCAATTCCGGGACCAGCGCAACCAGCGGCTGGCCCGGCTGCTCGAGGGCTGGACGGCCGAGGACCGCTACGAGCTGGTCCGGCTGTTCGGACGTCTCAACGACGACTTCGCAGAGAACCACCACGAAATCTTCGGCGGAACGCTCGGGGTCACCGCCCCGACGGCGACCGCCGTGGCAGGGCAAGGAGAGCGCAAGTGAGCAGCAGCAGTAACAGCAGCAGCGGGGGGACTGCGGCGATCGCGTCACCGGCGCCGATACCCGCGCCGGGCGGGCTGAGTCATCGCCAGATCATGACCATCCTCAGCGGTCTGATGATCGGCATGTTTCTGGCCGCCCTCGACCAGACCATTGTCAGCACCGCGATCCGGACCATCGCCGACGACCTGCACGGCCTCAGCCAGCAGGCCTGGACCACCACGGCGTACCTGATCACCTCGACCATCGCCACGCCGCTCTACGGCAAGCTCTCCGACATGCACGGCCGCAAGCCGTACTTCCTGGCCGCGATCAGCATCTTCGTGACCGGTTCGATCGCCTGTACCTTCGCCACCTCGATGATCGAGCTGGCCGCGTTCCGAGCCTTCCAGGGCCTGGGCGCCGGCGGTCTGATGTCCCTGGCGCTGGCCATCATCGGCGACATCGTGCCGCCGCGTGAACGCGCCCGCTACCAGGGCTACATCCTCGCTGTGTTCGCCACCTCCAGCGTGCTCGGTCCGCTGGTCGGCGGTTTCCTGGCCGGTCAGAGCACCATCCTCGGCATCGCCGGCTGGCGCTGGGTGTTCCTGGTGAACGTGCCGATCGGCATGGTCGCGCTGGTCGTGGTCGCCAAGGTGCTCAACGTCCCGCACACCCGCCGCAGCCACCGGATCGACTGGTGGGGCGCGGTCACCATCGCCCTCGGCGTCGTTCCGCTGCTGCTCGTCGCCGAGCAGGGGCAGAGCTGGGGCTGGCTCTCCGGCCGCTCGGTGGCCTGCTACGTCATCGGCGTGGCCGGCGTCGTCGCCTGGATCCTGGTCGAGCGCCGGATGGGCGACGCGGCGCTGATCCCGATGCGGCTGTTCGGCAACAAGGTGTTCAGCCAGACCAGCGTGCTCTCGGTGCTGGTCGGCATGGGGATGTTCGGCGGGATGCTGATGATCCCCCAGTACCTGCAGATCGTGAAGGGCGCGTCGCCGACCAAGTCGGGGCTGCTGATGCTGCCGCTGATGCTGGGCATGATGTCCGCCTCGATCGCCACCGGCCAGCTCACCTCGCGCACCGGCCGCTACAAGATCTTCCCGGTGATCGGCACCGCGCTGCTGGTCGTCGCCATGCTGCTGTTCCACTTCGAGGTGCAGTGGAACACTCCGCTGCTGGAGACCATGGTCTTCATGCTGCTCTTCGGCATCGGCCTGGGCCTCACCATGCAGACGCTGACCCTGTCGGTGCAGAACGCCGTCCCGGCGAAGGACATGGGTGTGGCCACCGCCTCGTCCACCTTCTTCCGTCAGCTCGGTGCCACGGCCGGTACCGCGATCTTCCTGTCGGTGCTGTTCAGCACCGTCGGCGGCAAGATCAACAATGCCTTCACGGCCGCGGCGAAGACCCCGCAGTTCCAGCAGGCGCTGAACAACCCCGCCATCGCGGGCAAGGCTGGCAACCAGCCGGTGGTTCAGATGATTCAGCACCCTGGCTCCAGCAGCGGCAGCGCTTCGGTGCTGAGCGACTCCTCGTTCATCCAGAAGCTCGACGCGGTGTTCGCGGCCCCGTTCAAGCAGGGGTTCGCCGACTCGATGCACCTGGTGTTCCTGCTCGGCGCGGGTGTGATGGCGCTGGCGTTCGTGCTGGTGCTGTTCATCAAGGAGGTGCCGCTGCGCAGCGTCTCCGGGATCCAGGCCCAGGCCCAGGCCCAGGCGCAGGCCGCGGCCGCGGCTGTGGAGAAGGCCGCCGCCACGAGGGAAGCTGACGCTTCGTAGCACCGTCGGACGCATGCATCGGCCCCACCGTGAGGTGGGGCCGTTCGCATGTTCGGGGTCAAACCTGGGAGGGTGTGCCCGCGCCAGTTCCTCTGTCTCAGCCCCGAGTCCCGAGTCACCAGTCACTCAGCCCCCAGTCACCCAGTCCCCTTGTCCCAGTCGCTGGCGCCGGACAGTACGGAGAAGAACACCATGAAGGGTTTCCGCAGTTTCCTGCTGCGCGGGAACGTCGTCGACCTCGCGGTCGGCATCGTGATCGGCGCGGCCTTCACGGCCGTGGTGAACGGGTTCGTCACCGCGTTCCTGACGCCGATCGTCGGCCTGGTCACTCACTCGACAGGCGACTTCACCAAGAAGAACTTCAGCGTCAGCGGGGTCACCTTCCCGTACGGCGCCCTGGTCTCCGCCCTGATCAGCTTCGTGCTGATATCGATCGTCGTCTACTACTTCGTCGTCATGCCGATCAACCGGCTGCACGAGCGCTTCTTCCCGGCCAAGGAGCCCGACGCCCACACCAAGGACTGCCCGGAGTGCCTGAGCACGGTCCCGGCCGCCGCGACCCGCTGCTCCTTCTGCACCATCCCGCTCACTGTGGCGGTCGAGATGCCGAAGCAGCAGCAGTACCCGGAGCAGTACCCGAAGCAGTACTGAGGTTTGCTCGGCGGTCTGCTCGGCGGTCTGCTCAGCCGATGACCAGCGCCGGACGGCGCGGGTCATCGGCCCGTACGACCAGGTCGGCCGCGTCCGTCGGCAGGGTCTCCGCCTCGTAGCGGGCGAAGGCGGGCAGGGTCCACCGCTCGTCCGGCGGCGTCCGCCGCTCCAGCGCGGCGGGGCTGAGCCGCAGATGGACCGTCAGGTCCAGCGGCAGCCAGCGGCCGAGCAGCAGCGGACCGTCCAGCAGCAGGACGCCGCCGGGCGGCAGCGGTACGGGCTGCGCGCGGACGGCCCGGTCCGCTCGCGCGTCCCACAGCGCGGGCAGGACCAGGCCGCTGCCGCCAGGCTCCAGCGGGTCGAAGACCTCACGGAACAGGGCGTTGGCGTCGAGCCAGCCGTCGAAGTAGGCGTCGGCGTCCTGATGGCCGTACTCGAGGCGGAGCGAGGCCGGGCGCAGGTAGTCGGCCGCGCTCACGCGCACGACCGGTCGCCCGAGCAGCCGCAGCAGATCGGCCACGGCTGCGGCGAGGCCACCGGGGTCGGCGGCGGGCGCGCCGTCCACCGCCACCCGCAGCCGCCCGCCCTCCGGGAGCGCCAGTGCGTGCACCCGCTCCGCGAGGGTGTCCGCGAGGGCTTCCGGTGTCAGCGGACGGACCTGCACGTTTGTCTCTTCCTCTCCTTCTGCGGACTACTCCTTCTGCGGACTACGCGGCTTCGGACGCGGTCGTGAGCAGTTGGATCTCGTCCTGGCCGAGCTCCAGGTCGATGGCCGAGATCAGGCCGGGGAGCTGCTCGACCGTACGGGCACTGGCGATCGGCGCGGCCACGGTCGGTTGCGCCAGCAGCCAGGCCAGGGCGACGGAGCCGAGCTCGACGCCGTGGGCGGCGGCGACCGTGTCCAGGGCCGCCAGCACCTTGGGGCCGGTCGGGCCCTCCAGGTACGCGGACGCGCCTGCGGCCCTGGGGCTGTCCACGGCGGCGCCGCCCGGACGGTACTTGCCGGTCAGGAAGCCCGAGGCGAGACCGGAGTAGGGGACGGCCGACAGCCCGAACGCCGTGGCGACCTCGGCGAGCTCGCCCTCGTAGCTGTCGCGGGAGACCAGGTTGTACTTCGGCTGCAGCGCGACGTAGGCGGCGAGACCCTCACGCTTGGAGAACCCCAGCGACTCGGTGAGCCGGCGCGGAGAGATGTTCGACGCGGCGATGTGACGCACCTTCCCGGCGCGGACGAGAGTGTCCAGCGCGGTGATGATCTCCTCCACCGGGGTGCTCTCGTCGTCGAAGTGCGTGTAGAGCAGGTCGATGCTGTCCGTGCCGAGGCGGCGCAGGGACTGCTCGGTGGCGGCGGCGATGGTGGCCGCCTTCAGCCCCCTGTACTCGGGGTGCGAGCCGACTTTGGTGGCGACGACGATCTCGCTCCGGTTGCCACGCGCGGCGAGCCACTTGCCGAGCACGGTCTCCGACTCGCCGCCGGAGTTCCCCGGCGCCCAGGCCGAGTACACATCGGCGGTGTCGACGAAGTTGCCGCCGGCAGCGGCGTAGGCGTCCAGAACGGCGAACGACTCGTCCGCGTCGGCGGTCCAGCCGAAGACGTTGCCGCCGAGGGAGAGGGGGGAGACGGAGAGGTCGGAGGCGCCGAGGGGGGTGCGCTTGGGGGAGGGGGAGGGGGAGGTAGGGGTCATGATCAGGGACAACGTGGGGGTGGGGTGGGGTATTTCCGGGGGAGTGGTTGGGGGAGGCGGGGCGGCGTCTGTTGGTGCGGCGGGGTTCGTCTCGCGGCCGAGCCTCCGTCCCGACGCCGTCTCTGACGTGCGCGTTTGCTCCCGCTAACTGTCCGTCGCCTCCGTGGGGCGCGATGGTCGATCCCGGGCTGGGGTGGCTCGCTCCGCTCGCTGGCCAACTACGAGGAGCGGCGCGGTTGGTGGGGCGTGCGTTGCCGGGTGCGCGCCGGTGGTGGGCCTGCAGAAACCTTTCGCCAGCCCGGATTGCCCGTGCTGGGGGGAGTTACACCCACGCTGGGGTGAATTACACCCATATATGGGTGCTACGCCCCCCAGCGTGGTTGTAACTCCCCCCAGGTAACCCGAATGGGGGACGCACTCGCCCCGCCCCGCGCCCCAGGCGAGCGCTCCGCGCCGGACCCGGGCCGCCCCCGGTCCTTGTCGCGCATGGGGTATCCCCTGCACGAAGTGCTTGGGGAGGGAGCCGCTTCCTTCCGGGCGCGAGCCCGGGAGACGGCGCCCAACACGCCCCACCACACGCTGCCGTTGCAAGCGTGGAGCGCCACCCCCGCCCACCGCGAAACGCTCCGCGCCGGAGCGCCCCCACCCCCAGCCCCTGTCGCGCGGCGGAGCCGCATCTTTCCGGGTGTGAGCCCGGGAGACGGCGCCCAACGCGCCTCACCACACGCTGCCGTTGCAACCGTGGAGCGTCGCCCCGCACCGGAGCCTCACCCGGGAACGCACGCCCCGCTCCACGCCGCTCCCTCCGCGTAGTTGGCGCCTTGCGGCGGAGCCGCGAGACGGCGGGTGCGGTCGTGGAGGGGACAGTGCCGTTGCAGGCAGGGGGCGTAAACCCGCCACGTCCCCAGCCCGCCGTCCTACCGCAGCGTCGTTCCCGCCTCTGCGTCCAGCAGCGTCAGTTCGGCGCGGGTCGGTTGGCCGGACCAGTCGTTGGGGACGGTGACTGCGAAGGCGCCGGTGAGGCAAGCGAGGTGGAGGCGGGTTTCGATGGGCCCGCCTTCGAGCAGGGCGGTGAGGTAGCCGGCGACGAAGGCGTCGCCCGCGCCGACCGGGTCGAGGGCTCGGACCGGGACGGCGGGGCAGTGGAGGGCGGGGCGGCCGTCCGCCGGGTGGACGGAGGCGCCGCGTGCTCCGCGTTTGATCACCAGTTCGGGGCCGCTGAGCCGGGACACTGCTGACGGTTCGTCGGTCGTGTCGGCGAGCAGCAGGAGTTCCTCCTCGCTGCCGAAGAGGTGGGAGAGGTGCGGCAGCAGTGGCGTCAGCCGTTCCCGCAGCTCGGCCGCCCCGCCCAGCGCGGCGCGGTGGTTGACGTCGAGTGAGATCGGGATGTCCGCCGCGACGGCGAGCTTCACCGCGTGGGTGACGGCCTCGGCGGCACTTCGGGAGAGCAGTGGGGTGATTCCGGTGAGGTGCAGGACGTCGGCGTCGGCGATCACGTCGGCGGCAGCGTCGACGTCGGCGGGGCAGAGCCGGGAGCCTGCTGAGCCCGTGCGGTAGTACTGGACGCGGGTGACGTCCGGGGTGCGCTGTTCCTTGATGAGCAGCCCGGTTGGCGCGTCCGGATCGACGAGCGCGGCGCGTACGTCGATCTGCTCGGCGCGCAGCCGTTCCAGTACCAGGGCGCCGAACTCGTCGGCGCCGACCCGGCCGATCCAGGCGGACGGGTGGCCCAGCCGGCGGACGCCGATGGCGACGTTGGACTCGGCGCCGCCGATGGAGAGGTCCAGGTGGGGGGCGTGCCGCAGCGGGCCGGGGCGGGGGGAGCAGAGCACGGCCATGCTCTCGCCCAGGGTGACGATGCCGGGCATCAGCGCTCCGCCGTCGAGGTCGCGATGACCGTCGAGGTCGCGGCGACATAGGCCCTGGTCCGTTCGGCGAGGGCGGACAGCGCGGCCGGGCTGCTGTCGTGTGCGGCCTCGCGGAGCAGCGGGGAGCCGACGCCGACGGCCAGGGCGCCTGCGGTGAAGTAGTCGGCGATGTCGTCCAGGGCTATGCCGCCGATGGCGATGAAGGGGACGTCGGGGAGGGGTGCCCGCAGGTCGCGGAGGTAGCGGGCGCCGCCGACGGCGTAGGCGGGGAAGAGCTTCACGGCGGCGGCGCCGAGCCGTACGGCGGCCATCGCCTCGCTGGGCGTGAGCGCTCCGCAGAGGACGGGGACGCCCTGGTCGGCGCCCTCGCCGAGGACCTCCTCGACGACGCCGGGGGTGACCAGGTAGCGGGCCCCCGCGTCGATGGCGGCCTTGGCCTGGTCCCGGGTCAGCACCGTCCCGGCGCCGAGCAGGGTGCCGGGCGGGAGCGTGCGGTCGACGGCGGCGCGGCGCAGCGCGGTGAGCCCGGCGTCGCTGGAGAGGGTCAGCTCGATCATCCGGACGCCGTTGGCTGCGAGGACGGAGGTGGCGGCGGTGAGCGCGTCGGCGTTGCCGCCGCGGAGGACGGCGATGAGCCGGTACTGGCGCAGCAGGTCGAGGACGGGGGCGGGGGAAGGGGAACCGGGGGAAGGGGAACCGAGGGCGATGGACGGCACGGCTGTCTCCAGATGTTGGCCGGCGAAGGCAGCACGAACGATAATCGATTGGATCGATGCCGGATACCCCCGGACCGATAGAGTCGGCTCCGACAGTCCACCGACCCGGCTCCCTGCCCGGTCCAGCCCGGTCCTGCCAGGTCCCAGCGAGGAGCACCCGCATGGCTGCTGAGCCCGCCCTCGGCGGACGGTTGTCCGACCAGGTGTACGACCTCGTCCGCGCCGCCATCGCCGCCGGTGAGCTGGAGCCGGGCGCCCGGCTGGTCGAGCTGGAGCTGGCGCGCCGGTACGGCGTGAGTCAGGCGCCGGTGCGGGACGCGCTGCGACGGCTGGCGGGCGACGGTCTGGTGCTGCAGTTCCCGCGCCGGGGCAGCTATGTCGCCGACATCTCCGAGGAGGACGCCCGCCAGGCCTACCGGGTGCGGGCGGTGCTGGAGCAGTTCGCGGCCACCGAGGTGTGCCGGCTGGCCCCGGCGGGGCTGGTCGAGGTGCTGCTCGCCGATGTGGCCGCGATGCGCGAGGCGGCCGGCCGTGACGACGTCGCCGGGGTGGTGGAGAGCGACGTGTCGTTCCACCGGCATGTCTGGGAGGCGGCGGGCAATGGCCTGCTCGCGCGGATGTGGACGGTGACCGAGGCCAGCCTGCGGAGCTTCACCGCGGTGTCCAACACGGTGTACTTCGGCCGGCTGGAGGAGATCGTGGAGCACCACACCCCGCTGGTCGCGGCGTTGCAGGGCGGCGTTCCCGAGGTGGCGGGGATTCTCTTCCGCGAGCATGTGCTGGACATCTGGGAGCGCATCGGCGCCCCGATCGGCCACTGATCGGCCACTGATCGGCCACTGATCGGCCACTGATCGGCCACTGATTATCGATCGGATTGCCTCGTCGAAGGGGCAGGGTGGGGTTTCCGTGCCTTCAAATCGTTCAGTAAACTGAATGCAGTTCATGAACATGAACAGACTCATGCCCTGCTGAGGAGCCCCATGGACCTCCATGCCGTACTCACCCCGCCGCTGTCCTTCCCGCTGACGCCGTTCACCGACGACGACCGACTCGCCCTGGATGTCCTTGCCGTCCACGTCGAGCAGCAGGTCGCGGCCGGTACCACCGCGCTGTTCATCGCCTGCGGGACCGGGGAGTTCACCGCGCTCAGCCGGGAGGAGTACCGGGAGGTCGTCGCCCTCGCCGTGAAGACCGTCGCCGGACGGATCCCGGTGTTCGCCGGCGTCGGCGGCGGTCCGGCCGTGGCCCGCGAGTACCTGGCCGAGGCCGCCGACTGCGGCGCCGACGGTGTGCTGCTGCTGCCGCCGTACCTGGTCAGCTCCACCCCGGAGGGCGTCCTCGGCCACATCCGCTACGTGGTCCGGGACAGCCCGCTGCCGGTGATCGTCTACCAGCGCGCCAACGCCCGGCTCAGCCCGGTGACGGCGCTCGCGCTGCTGGATCTGCCGCAGGTGGTCGGCCTCAAGGACGGTCTCGGTGACGTCGAGCAGATGCAGCGGATCGTCGCCACCGTCCGTACCAGCGGACATGAGCGGGCCGCCGACTTCTCCTTCCTCAACGGCCTGCCGACGGCCGAGCTCTCCGCGCGCGCGTACGCCGCGATCGGCGTCGGGAGCTACTCCTCGGCTGTCCACTCCTTCGCCCCCGACCTGGCCCACGGCTTCGCCCGGGCCCTGGCGTCCGGTGACGACGCGCTGGTCGACGCGCTGCTGGCGGCCTTCCTGCTGCCGCTGGCCGATCTGCGCGACAAGGTCCCCGGCTATGCCGTCTCCCTGGTCAAGGCCGCCGCTGTGCGCGAGGGTCTTGCCGTCGGACGGGTCCGTCCGCCGCTGGTCGAGGCGGAGGAGGAACATGTGGACGAGCTGGTCCGCCTCATCGCCGCAGGACGGGCCGTCCTGGCCGCGGCCGCCGCCGGGGCATCAACCGCCACGCCCAGCGCCGCCGCAGCCGCCGCGTCCGCCGCCGAGGAGGCCAAGTGAAGATCCGTCAGGTCACCGTCACCCCGGTCGCCTTCCACGACCCGGCCCTGCTCAACGCCGTCGGCGTGCACGAGCCCTACGCCCTGCGCAGCATCATCCAGCTGCACTGCGACGAGGGCGTCGTCGGTCTCGGAGAGTCCTACGGCGACGACGCCTTCCTCGTGCTGCTGGAGGCCGCCGCCGACGCGGTCCTCGGCCTGGACGTGTTCCACCTCGGCCTGATCGAGCAGGCCGTCCGCCGCGCCGTCGGCGGCGGGGCCTTCGCCGACAGCCACGGGCTGACCGGCGGGTCCTCCAGCTCCAAGACCGTGCTCTCGGTCTTCTCGGCGTTCGAGGTCGCCTGTCTCGACGCCCAGGGCAAGTCCGTCGGCCGTCCCGTCGCCGACCTGCTCGGCGGCGCGGTGCGGGACCAGGTGCCCTTCTCCGCCTACCTCTTCTACAAGTGGGCGGCCCACCCGGGTGGCGAGGAGGACGAGTGGGGTGCGGCACTCGACCCGGAGGGCATCGTCCGCCAGGCCCGCCGCATGATCGACCGCTATGGCTTCGGCGCCGTCAAGCTCAAGGGCGGGGTGTTCCCCCCTGAGGAGGAAATCGAAGCGATTCGCGCGCTGCGCGCCGCCTTCCCGGACCTCCCACTCCGGCTCGACCCCAACGCCGCCTGGACCGTCCCCACCTCGCTCAAGGTCGCCGCCGAACTGGACGGCGTGCTGGAGTACCTGGAGGACCCGACCGCCGGCATCGAGGGCATGGCCGAGGTCGCCCGGCAGGCGCCCATGCCGCTGGCCACCAACATGTGCGTGGTCGCCCCCGAGCACCTCGCCCCCGGGCTGAAGCAGCAGGCCATCGGGGTGCTGCTGTCCGACCACCACTACTGGGGCGGGCTGCGCCACTCCCAGCAGGTCTCGGCGCTCTGCGCCACCTTCGGTGTGGGCCTGTCCATGCACTCCAACAGCCATCTGGGCATCAGCCTCGCCGCCATGGTCCAGCTCGCGGCGGCGACCCAGCACCTCAGCTACGCCTGCGACACCCACTGGCCGTGGAAGCGCGAGGACGAGGACGTGATCGTGCCGGGCGCGCTGACCTTCAGCGGGGGCTCGGTGGAGCTGCCGTCCGCTCCCGGTATCGGCGTCGAGCTGGACGAGGACGCGCTGGCCCGGCTGCACCGGCTGTACCTCGACTGCGGGCAGCGACGCCGCGACGACACCGCGTACATGCAGCGGTTGCACCCGGGTTACCAGCCGCACACGCCGGGTTGGTGAGGCAGGAGTTTCACTTGATCGGTACAGGACTGCGACAGACACGCGCGACCACTGCTCACCCTGATTGGCTAGAGTCACCTGCCATGGCCGACTACCAGAACCCCCCTGTCGAGGACCCGTCCGCGAGCACGCAGATGTTCCGGGCCTTCGTCGACGAGCCCCAGCCCAAGCCCGCCACCGCTGTCAGCGAGAGCAGCCGGACGGGTGTCATCACGGTCGGCGTGATCGTCGTGCTGGCGATCATCGCCGCTGTGGTCTACCTCGCCGTCAAGTAACCACCGCACTGCCGAACCACCGCACTGCCGCAACACCCCCTCCGCACCGCCCGCAGCACTCGCTGGCCCCGCCGACCGGCGCGCCCACCCCGCAGGGGCACGCCGGTCGGCGGTGTGCTTGCCGCCCTGCGGGCGCTCCGCCAGTTCACCGCGGGGTCACCAGCCGGACGGGGGGCGTCTCCCCGGCCTGCCTAGACTGGCCGTGCGGCACTCGAACGAGACACCGCTGGGACCGAGGCGCTGGAAGCCACTGGAAGCCACTGGACCGAGGCACCGCTGGACCAAGGCCGTGGCCATGCTGCCGCGCAGGGGAGAGACACCGACGTGACCGCAGACCACCGCGAGACCCGGGCCCGAAGCCTCGGTCTCAAGGCCGCAGCCAACGCCCGCGACCTCGGCGGCTACCGCACCGCCGACGGCCGCACCGTCCGCAGCGGGGTCGCCCTGCGCGGTGACGCGCTGAACCGGCTCACCGACGCCGACCTTGACGTCCTCAGCGGGCTCGGGCTGCGCCAGGTGGTGGACCTGCGCGGGCTCAACGAGGTCGAGGAGAACGGCAGCGACCGGCTGCCCGAGGGCGTCCCGGTCGGTGCGGACGGGCCGGTGCGCCTGGTGCATCTGCCGGTCTACTCGCCCGAGCACGACATCTACATCTCGCTGCGCGACGTCCTCGCAGGTCAGGACGGTCAGGCCCAGCACGCGCTGCTCGGCGACGGCGGCGCCGAGCGGATCATGGCGGAGATATACGGCTGGTTCGTCACCGACCCCGCGATCCGCGGGCTGTTCGCGAGCGCGGTGCGGCTGCTGGCCGACCCGGACGGGGTCCCGCTGCTGTTCCACTGCACGGCCGGCAAGGACCGGACCGGCTGGGCCGCGGCGATCGTGCTGACCGCGCTGGGTGTGGACCGCGACACCGTCTACGAGGACTACCTGCTGACCAACGCCCGCTCGGCCGCGCTGATCGAGCGGATCATGGAGGTCTTCAACACCAATGGCGTCATGGAGGACCCGAGCCTGATGCTGCCGGTCATCCGCGCCGATGCCGCCTACCTGGACGCGGCCTTCGCGGCCGTGGAGGCCGGCTGGCCGAGCTTCGACGCCTTCCTCAGCGACGGTCTGGGCCTGGACGCCGCCACGCTCGCCGCACTGCGGAAGAACCTGCTGGAGGACTGACGGCGCTGACAGGACGGCGCTGACAGGACGCCGCCGACAGGACGCCGCCGGCTTGGCTGTGCCGGACGGTGGGCCCCGAGCCCGCCGTCCGGCTTTCGGTCACCCCTCGGAGATCAGACCCTCGCGGAGCTGCGCCAGGGTCCGCGTCAGCAGCCGGGAGACGTGCATCTGCGAGATTCCGATCTCCTCGCCGATCTGCGATTGCGTCATGTTCCCGAAGAAGCGCAGCATGATGATCCGGCGCTCGCGGGCGGGGAGCCGGGCCAGCAGCGGCTTGAGCGACTCGCGGTACTCCACGCCCTCCATGGCCGTGTCCTCGTAGCCGAGGCGCTCCGCGAGCGGGCCGTCGCCGTCCTCGTCGGTCGGGGTGGTGTCCAGCGAGCTCGCGGTGTAGGCGTTGCCCACGGCGAGGCCCTCGACCACGTCCTCCTCGCTGACGCCGAGGCAGGCGGCGAGCTCGGCGACGGTGGGCGAGCGGTCCAGCTTCTGCGCGAGCTCGTCGCCGGCCCTGGTGAGCGAGAGCCGCAGCTCCTGGAGCCGGCGGGGGACCCGCACCGACCAGCTGGTGTCGCGGAAGAAACGTTTGATCTCACCGATGATCGTCGGCATCGCGAAGGTCGGGAACTCGACTCCGCGCTCGTTGTCGAACCGGTCGATGGCCTTGATCAGGCCGATCGTGCCGACCTGGATGATGTCCTCCATCGGCTCGTTGCGGCTGCGGAAGCGGGCCGCGGCGTAGCGGACGAGCGGGAGGTTCAGCTCGATCAGGGTGTCCCGGACGTACGGGTGGTCGGGGTGCTCGGGGGTCAGCGTGGCGAAGCGCTGGAACAGGCTGCGGGAGAGGGAGCGGGTGTCGAGCCCGGCTCCCGGCTCGGTCTCGACCTCCGCCACGGCGATCTCGGCGATCTCGGCGACCGCGGTGATCTCCGCGATCCCGACGATCGTGGCTTCGGTGTTCTCGACGTCCGTGTGATCGACCTCTGCCGCCCGGGGGGCGGGGAGGACTGCTGCGTGGGAGTGAACCTCAGGGCTGCCCAGTTCTACGGACACGCTACCCCCTCATGGTGACAAAACCGCCGCTGCCCGAGTCGACAAGGCGACGACTCGATGTACCTCCACTGGGATACCGGCTCAGCATCCATCGCAAACCCCAACACGACCAGACGTCACGCGATGGTAACGCGCTGCAATGCTGGCTTTCGCACGGAAAGTGACGGATTGTCACCAAGTCATCGCCAGGTTTGAACCGGCCTGCGGCGGGCTGCGGAATCAGCTCTCCCACGCGTTGCTGCTGCGTAGCCGCGCGAAGATCCGTGCCAGCAACCGGGATACGTGCATCTGCGACATCCCGAGCTCGGTACTGATCTGCGACTGCGTCAGATTGCCGAAAAAACGCAACATCACAATCTGTCGCTCACGGTCCGGTAGTTGCACCAGCAGATGCCGGACCATGTCCCTGTGCTCCACATGGGTGAGGGCTGAGTCCTCGTACCCCAGCCGGTCGAGCAGGGCCAGGCCGCCGTCGTGCTCCTGGGTGGCCTCCAGCGAGGTGGCGTTGTAGGCGCGGCCGGCGTCCAGGCAGGCCCGGACGTCCTCCTCGGGGATGCGCAGGCTGGCGGCGATCTCCGGGACCTTGGGCATCCGCCCGTGGGCCACCGTCAGATCCTCCATGGCGGCGCTGACCTGGACCCACAGCTCCTGGAGCCGCCGCGGGACGTGCATGGTGCGGACGTTGTCGCGGAAGTAGCGCTTGATCTCGCCGAGGATGGTCGGCAGCGCGTACGTCGGGAACTGCACGCCCCTGGTCGGGTCGAACCGGTCGATGGCGTTGATCAGTCCGATGGTGCCGACCTGGACCACGTCCTCCATGGGCTCGCTGCGGCCCCGGAAGCGGGCGGCGGCATAGCGCACCAGGGGGAGGTTGACCTCGATCAGCGCGGCCCTGACACGGTCGTGCTCGGCGGTCCCGGGGGTGAGCTCGGCCATCCGTTCGAAGAGCACGCGCGTGAGGGTGCGGACATCCACACGGCTGGAGTCGACCGGCGCGGGAGCCGCTGGCGCGTCACCCTCGTCCTTTGCGCTCCCCTGTGTCTGCACCGACACGCCACCCCTCGCGAGCTCCATGGAGGCGCAACGCGTGCCCCAGTCCACCATCCGGCAAACCGGTCATAGCATCACAAGAGGGATGCTATTCGGGCAAGCACCACATATGGGTGTGTTGATCCCGGTCGGTGCGCAGGAGTGAATCGACGCCGCCGTCCGGTCCTGTGCCGGAGTGGCGGCGCCGCGGTGGCCGGTCGGGGTGTTGGCCGGGCTGATGGCCGGGGTGTCGGCCGGGGTGTCGGTTGCCTCCTGGGCGAAGCCTCAGACCTCGATGTCGGCGATCACCCAGGTCGCGAACTCGCGCCAGAGGGCGACCCCGGCCTGGTGCGCGGGGTGGGCCAGATACGTCTGCAGCGCCTCGACGTCGTCCACCAGGCTGTTGATCGCGTAGTCGTAGGCGATGTCCCGGACCGTCAGGTTCCAGCCGCACTGCCACTCGCGCAGCTCGTCGATCTGCTTGCCGAGCCCCGCGAACGCCTCGGCGCCGGCGCGCACCCGCGGTTCGTCCTTGGCGACACCGTCGTTGAGCTTGAAAAGGACCAGGTGGCGAATCATGCGGGGCTCCTCGGGAGTGGTGTTCGACCGCCCGAGGCTACTTCAACCGCAGCAGGGCCTCACTTCACCAGATTGGTCATGAAGGTCCCCACCGACTTGGCCGCACTGGATATACCGGTGAACCCGACCTGGACCAGGTCGGCGGCCCGCACCGGTGACGTGATGATCGTGTAGAGCACAAAGATGACCAGGCAATACATCGCGATCTTCTTCGCCTGCCCCATGACCCCGCCCGCCTCCCAGCGCCCCACTCCTATGGCCGAAGCTTAGTGCTCCCGGATCCGCCCGTGGTCGGCAATCCTTGGCCGGACCTCACCAGCCCCTTCCGCACCGCCCCTCCTGTGCCCCCGCTGAGACTGCTCGTTCTCAGGGCATCGTGAACCCGAAGGGACCAAGGTCCCCTCGGAAGGGGCCGCTTGCCGGGTGCGCGGCCCCGCTCCGTGCAGCAGAGTAGAAGGTGTACCGGGCGGGTCTGGCAGGAACCTCCCGGTACACGGACCGGAGTCCCCGCTGTGGGACCGGCCGCTGCGGCATCCCCCCGACGCGACGGCCGGTTGTGGGACTCCGCAGGGGGAGCGGCCTGTCCCCCCACGGCCGCTCCCCCTCCCCCTCCTCCTCCCGGACGTGCAGGACATGCAGGACGAGCAGGACGCTCAGATCGCGAGCGTGCAGATCACCGAGGGGACGGCGGTCGGCGGGGCGGCCTGTTCCAGACTTCCGTCGTCCAGGATGCGCAGCGCGGCGACGGTGCCGCTGTACTGGTTGGCGACGAGCAGGTGACCGGCGGTGAGGGCCAGGCCGCGGGGCCAGCTGCCGCCGCTGGGGGTCTCCGCGATCGGCTCCAGGGTGTCGCCGACGACCCGGAAGGCGGCCACGGTGTCGACGCCGCGGTTGGTCATCCAGACGAAGCGTCCGCAGGGCGAGGCGATGATGCCGCCCGGCTGGTTGTGGACGTCCTTGACGGCGGTGGCGGGGACGCTGGAGACCTCCGTGAGGGTCCCGGCCTCGGCGTCGTAGCGCAGGCCGGTGATGCTCGACGAGAGCTCGTCCGCGATCCAGGCCAGGTCGCCGCCGGGGGCGAAGGCGAGATGACGCGGTCCCGACCCGGCCCGGAGCCGGTTGACGACGACCTGCTCCAGGGTTCCGGACGTGGTGTCGAGGCGGTAGCTGAAGACCGTGTCGGCCCCCAGGTCCACGGCGAGCACATAGCGGCCGGACGGGTCGGTGACGATCTGGTGGGCGTGGCTCCCCTCCTGCCGACCGGCGACCGGTCCGCTGCCCTGGTGGACCACGACGTCGGTGAGCTCCACCGGGATGCCGTCCGCGTCGAGCCGGTGCACGGCGACGGTGCCGGGAGCGGTGTCGTTGCCGTAGTTGGCGGTCAGCAGCCAGCCGCCGTCCGGATGGACGCTCAGATGGCAGGGGTTGGTGCCGCCGCTGGGGAGCGGGGTCCCGACCGGCAGCAGCGCGCCGTCGGCCTGCCGGGAAAAGGCACTGACGGTCCCGGCCACGGCCTCGTTGGTGCTGTAGACGACCTTCCCGGACGGGTGGGCGACCAGGAAGGAGGGCCCGCTGACGGCTACCTCCGGCAGCGCGGCGTCCACCGTGAGCCTGCCGCTCTCCGGGTCGAACCGCAGCGCGGCGAGACCGACGCCGTCACCCCCGGTGTCCGGGGTGTACGAGCCGGTGTGAACGAGGACGCCGGACTGCGAGCCGGTGCCGGAGCCGGTGGGGGCGGGATGCGCTGTCATGGGGATCAGTGTCCTCGGGCGGGTGTCAGGGACATATGGCGGGTGCCGGCGCTCCGGGCCGGGGTGGCCTTCAGCGGACCGCGCCGTCGCGGTGGTCCAGCAGCGCGAGTCGGCGCTGCGAGGCAGACCCTCCCAGCCGCCCCCAGCCGCCCCCGAGTCTCCCCTCCCAGTCGCCGGAGGCCCACCGGCCAGCCCCGCACCAGTGGTCTCCTTCGGCCCGGGAGTAGTGCCCCAGAACTCCTGTGACCAGGCGTAACGCGTTTTGGTCAGCACCCGGAACCGGCCCATTCCCTTCTCTTCCACCTTCACGGGTTCGGTGCGACTGTCGCGCACATGGCATCCACCTCGCCCCCCTCGTCCACGCCCTCCTCCGCCTCTTCTGTCCCCTTCTCGCCCGCGTCGTCGCGGCGTCGGCGTCGGCGCGGGGCCGCCGCCGCGACCGCGCTGGCCCTCGCCGCGGCCATGCTGACCGGAGGTCAGCTCAGCGGCGCCACCCGGAGTGCCGCCGCCTCCGCCGCGCTCTGGTTCGACACCACCACCGCGGACCAGGTGGTCGTCGCCACCGGCGCCTCCGGCGCCCCAGTGCTCCGGGACGGCTACGGACGCGAGGTGGTGCTGCGCGGATTCAACGTCTCCGGTGAGTCCAAGCTCGCCGAGAACGGCTACCTCCCCTTCGCCTCCCGCGCCGACGCCGACATCGCGGCGGCCGCGATGCGCAAGCTCACCGGTGCGGACCTGATCCGACTGGTGGTGTCCTGGGCCGGCGCCGAACCCACCCCGGCCGGGGTCGACACCGGCTACCTCGGCGCCCTCGCCAACCAGATCCAGGCCTTCACCTCACGCGGCATCAGGGTGCTCATCGACTACCACCAGGACCTCTACTCCCGCGCGCTGTTCAACCAGGGCAGCTGGTACACCGGCGACGGCGCGCCGGCCTGGGTGGTCACGGCCGGTGGATACCCGCAGGAGTCCTGCGGGATCTGCGTCAGTTGGGGCCAGAACTACCTCAGCAACGCCGCGGTCACCGAAGCGCTCCACGACTTCTGGCACAACCGGACGCTGACCACCTCGGCCGGCGCCGTGGGCGTGCAGACGGCCTTCCTGAACCAGGCCCAGCAGTCGATGGACTACCTGCGCCTCCACCTCTCCGCGAGCGACTTCGCGAAGATCGTCGGCGTGGACCCGTTCAACGAGCCCTCGGCCGGCAGCTACGACTCCGGACAGACCAGCCTGACCTGGGAGCGGGACCTGCTGTGGCCCTTCTACCAGGCCTTCCGGGCCCGGATGGACGTTGCCGGCTGGCAGTCCAAGACGGCCTGGGTCGAGCCGCTGGCCTTCTGGAACGTCAACGTCAACGTCGGCGGCACCTCCCAGCCCGGCGGGTTCCCGCTGGTGGCCTCGCTCGGCAGCCGCTATGTCTTCAACACCCACTACTACGACGCCAAGGCGCTCAGCGGCATCCTGATGCTCGGCAAGGCCACCGACGGGCAGTACAGCTCCACCTTCGCGGGATTCCGGCAGCGGGCCGCGGCCCTCTCCAGCCCGCTCGCCGTCACCGAGTTCGGGTACCCGGTCACCGGCTACACCTCCGACAAGGGGCCGAGCGTGGAGAAGGCGACCTACCAGGCGCTGGACTCCACCGTCACCGGTGCCGCCTGGTGGAGCGCCGCAGCCGCCGGGGCGTCCACCGGCACTGTGGTCTCCGGCACCCAGTGGCAGTGGGACCTCTACAGCGGTCAGCACCACGAGCTGATGAACGACAACCCCAGCAAGGTGCAGACCACCGGCGACGCCTGGAACGGGGAGGACTTCTCCGCGGTGCTGCAGGGGACCTCCGGCGTGGCCCTGCGGGTGGACCAGCGCGTGGTCGACCGGGTCTACCCGCGCGCCGTCGCTGGCGACGCGCTCGCCTTCACCTACGAGGACCTCTCCCGGGACGGCAGCACCGCGATGCGCTGGAACACCGTCCCGAGCACGCTGCCGAACGTCGCCGCGCTGCTCGCCGGCGGCGGCCCGTACGCGGTGCTGACCTGGCGCTCCGGCGGCACCGGCGCCCCCACCGAACTCCACCTGCCCCAGGCCTTCGACCATGCCACCACCACGGTGGTCTCCGACCTCGGAACCCTCCGCGGCCTCCCCGCCTACACCGCCACCGGCCAGGTCGCCGACCACCCCGTCGCATTCGCCCCCGACGAGGCCGGCGACGGCTCCAGCCGCCTGCTGCTCTCCAGCAACTCCGCGGCCGGCACCCTCCACTACGCCCTGATCGCCGCGTCGGCCCCCGACTCGGCGACCCAACGCACCGCCGCCGCCCAGGAACTGGCCACCTGGTCCGGCACCGGCTGAGCCCCGCCGGACCCGGACACCGCCCGGCTCAGGGGGCAATGGGCCGGTGGATGAACCCGGTCAGCGGCGCGAGAACCTTCCAGCAGTTTTCAGGAACGACGGCCACGCATCAGCGTGTTCAGCTCCTGGTAGTCGAGGGCCTGACTCAGCGGCCGAAGTAGCCCTCCAGATCGCCGACCAGGTCGACATGTCCGACCTGGTTGTAGAAGTCCACGTTGCCGCCAGAGCCGATCGGGATGATGGCTGCGTTGGGCCGGACCGTGCCACGGGCCGGATTGAGAGTGGACGTCTGTGGTGCCTTGGACCAGGGCGCCGGCCAGGCGGTGACGGTGGTATCGGCAGTCGGCAGCACCGCGGTCAGATTGGTGACCACCGCCAGGGCGTTCGCGGGCACCCTGGAGGAGCCGGCGACGTGGACGGCGGCGTAGCCGGCCGGGCCGATCGCCCCCTTGCGGACGCCCCAGCCCGACCGGGTGTCGAACATCCGAACCGGAGTCAGCGGCACGAACGCCGATGCCGTTGCGGCGGTGGTGTAGTAGCCCTCCAGATCGGCGACCAGATCGACATGCCCGAGGCCGTTGGTGAACTTCACCGTGCCGTCCGGGGCGACCGGGACGGTGACCAGGTTCGGCGTGGTCTGGCCCTTGCCAAAGTTCAGGTCGGACGCCGAGGGCCGGGTGGTGTTGCCCGGGTAGACGACCGCGTAGCTGGCACTGTCGGCATTCGCCGCAGTGACATTGAGGACGACGGCGGTGATACCGGGGTACTTCGTCGTGTTCAGGTGCAGGATGTCGGTGCCGCCGGGCCCGATCTTCGCTTTGGGAACTCCGCCGGTCCCGTTCCTGGTGTCCATCACCCGTACCGGCGTCAGCGGTTGGTAGTAGCTTTGCACGGCCGCGGCCTGCGTGTCGGTGAAGTAGCCCTGGACGTCTGCGATCACGTCAGTGGATCCGGACGCGTTGTAGAGGTCCACGTAGCCGTCACCGCCGACGGAGACGGTCACCTGGTTGGGGACGGTCTGGCCACGGGTGAAGTTCAGGTTGGACGTGCTCGGGACGGGAGCCCCGTCCGGGTAGGCCGCCAGCCAGCCGGTTGAACTGGGCCCAGTGACCGTCACATTGAGGGTGACGGCAGTGATTCCGTTGGACGGGAGACCCCCGGCGCCAGTGATCTTCAGCCGCAGCGATTGCCCGGCGCCCAGCCTTCCCGTGGCGGTTCCGGTGCCGTTGCGGGTGTCCAGCAGTCGGGTCGGCTTGACCGCGACGAATGCATCGCCGACCGTGACCGTCTGCTTGACGGTCGTACTGCGGCCGTAGAGGTCGGTGACGGTCGCGACGGCGTTGTAGCTGCCGGGCTCGGCGTAGTGGTGGACGGCGGTCGCCACGGTGCTGTGCGTCGCCACGGTCGCGGCCAGGGCGGGGGTGCCGTCACCAGGGTCGACGGTTCCGGAGGCCAGGTAGGTGTTGCCCTGGACCTTCAGTGATTCTGTCTGCGGCGCCGAGGCAGCACTGGGTGTGGCCGGGAAGGTGGCCGAGAGCGGGACCGGGGTGGCGAGGACGGTGTAGTCCCTGTCCATGAGCCCTTGGCTGTCCGTCGTCGGAATCTGTTCGCCGTCCGGCATGACTGCGTAGGCCTCGGGGAACACCGCCTGGCCGGCCTCCGACAGCGGATAGGTGTAGGTCGCCTCTGGCTGCGTGCTGGTGGTGACCGGTGACGGGCCGTCGAAGTAGAAGGCGTAGGAGGCGACGTTGGTCTTCCACGGGTTGGACGTCGTGTGCACTCGGACGGTGTAGGCCAGCGGATTGGCCGGGTCGTCGGCGGTTCCGGGGCTGTTGAAGTCGAAGGTGTAGGGGTTCTGGGCTTCGACGGCACCGCGGTCGACGGGGGCGCCGCCTGCGCCGGTATCCGCGATCAGCGGGTCCTGGACGGCTCTGACGTCTCCGTACACGTCCCGCGCGGGTTCACCCGGCGCGCTGGCATTGCCGGAGTCGATCGCCGGAGACGGATCGGCCGGCTCCCAGGCCCGGTCGTCCACCGTGCGGAGATCCGTATTGCCGTAGAGATCGTGGGCGCCTTGTTGTGACGCGGCCTGGAAGGCGGCCACGGTGGCATAGGTGGTTCCGGCCCAGTTGTACAGAACTGTTCGCGAGACCGGGCCGTACAGGTTGTAGTCGACGGTCGATCCGGCGGTGGACGCAGCGGAAACCGACAGCAGCCCGCTGGTACCGCTGTTGTGGACGCTCGACACAACGTTGTTCTCGACAGTGGCGCCATGTGAGTCGCCGGAGAGCGCGATGCCCGAATCCGCCGCCTGTACAACCGTGTTCGCCACAACGATGGAATCAGGGTCGTCCGTCAGGGATATTCCCGTAGCGGCGGGCCCGTAGATCGCCACTACATCGCCGGTGACGACGATGCCCGACGAACCGCTTCCCACCTTCACGCCGCCGTCGGCGGTTTGTGCATCGATGTACAGACCGGACAGCATCACATTCTGGCTCGCGCCCTGCACGAGGAAGGCACCGAAGGCGCTGAAGCTGTGCAGCACCGAGATGTCCGACGAGTTCTTGATGGTTACGGCCCCGCCGTCATAACGGAAGCCCTCCAAGGTGACGTCGTGAACACTCTGGAGCACGAAGCCGTTGCTGTTGCTGCCCGGCTGGGTGACCAACTCGAAGGTCGAGGCCTCCTCCTGGCCGGCGTCGCCCTTGAAGACGATGGGGTGTCCGGGTGTTCCCGAGTGCGTGACGGTCACCGTTCCGCTGTAGATGCCGTAGCCGATCTGCACGGTCTGGCCCGCCTGGACGGCCAGCGCGGCCGGCTGGATGGTGCAGTACGGGACGGCCTTGGTCCCCGCCGCTTGGTCGGTGTCCGAGCAGGCGCTGTTCTTGGTGTCCACATACAAGGTCGTGCCATCGGCAGCGGCCGGTGTCACGTTGGCGAGCACAGCCGCAGACGGTAGGACGAGCCCGAGGCTCAGCATGGCCGCGCCAAGCCTGACGGTGTGACCGGATATGCGCGAAAAGCGCACATTCCCCCCTAGAACCCGTTGTGATGATCCACGCGATTGTGCCGTACGCGAGCGCCTCCTCACAACGAACTCAGGCGCCGACCACAGCGTTCGGCAAGCCGGATGCTCATCAACCAACTCGATCGACAGTTGGCCGTCGCCGGGACCGGTGCTGCGGATGGGCCGAACCAGCCGGGGGAAGGAACTGCCGGTGTTCACCGGACGGACGGGACAGAACGCTGCCAACTGGGTTTATGGCCGATACCGCGCTCTTGAAGGGTCACGGTCGGCGGCGGACCGTAGCTCAGGAGAGGGGACACGAATGAGTGATGAACCGATCGCATCCAAATGGGCACAGGCGACATTCGGGCAGGAAGCCGCTCAGCTTGTTCAGGTCATCCCGAGAGCGCTGCATTCGGCACACGAACGGGCGAAGACGGCGCACCTGGGCGTTCAGACGGTGACCTTGGAAGCGTACGGCCACGGCCTCCATGCCGCGCAGTACGAGAGTCTCGCCGGAGCGCTGGCCGAGGTAGCCGGAACGAGCACGATCAGGCTCAACGGGCGGGACATCGTGCTACTCAAGGATCAAGCCTTCTACCCATTGCGGATGCCGAAGCGCGGTGGGCATCTCAAGCGGGTGTCTGCGCTTCGCCGTCGGCTCTTCGACAGGCACGGTCCCGACCCGGCTCAGGAAGCGCTCGATCTTGTCTGGGAGGAGGGTGGCCCCGACTTGGAGGAGATTCGCGAGGGTGCCTCCGATCTGCCGGACAACATTCAGCTGATCGTGCTCGCCTACGTCTGCACGGTGGAGACGGGCCTTGTCGAATTGCGCTGGGGCCATGCAGAGCTGCTTGATGACGGTTCGCTCCGTTGGCACGATTCCGAAGTGATGCAGCTGTCGATGTGAGGGCAGCTGTCAACGAGCCTGGACCAGCGCGTGTGTGCCGGCCGTGCGCCACTCTTGCTGGGTCTCGTCCAAAGCGGCCAGCTTCTGCGGCGTGAGGCCGATGATGACATCGGACTTCAAGGTGCGCAGCGTTGCGACGGGGCCCGGGAAGTACGCCGACAGTTGGGCATACGGGGTTGTCGCGGCCCAGAGCTGATCGCCTACCAGGCGTCGGTAATTGAGGTTGCCCTTGAAGATCGTCAGGGAAGTGGCTGCAAACTGCTGGCACAGGTCGTCGGGCATGGCAGTGAACGGCAGCGGGGCGCAGAAGAACGGGTGGGTGCTCACGCACAGGCGACCCTTCCCGAGACAGTTCCAGAGGCGTCGGCCGATCTGCTGCGCTTGCCCTGATGCCTGAAGCAGCCGGTGGAGGCAGTCGAGGACGTCGGAGAGCATCGCGTCGGAGACGTAGTAGGGGTATGGCTTGACGTGCAGGACGACGTCGGCTGCGTAGCTGTTGGTGAGCAGGTGGTCGATGAGGACGAGGTCGGGGATGAGTTCGCGGCCGGCGTTGTCGGCCACGACGGCGACCGTGCCCGGCGTGCCGGTGGTGAGCCGCTCCCAGAGCAGGGCGCTGTCGTCGGCGACCAGGCCAGTGTCGACATCGCCCAGCGCGGTTTGCTCGGCTGCGATGCGGAACCCCAGGTCGGCCCGATTGCCCCACAGCGAGGACTGCAGGAGCATCTCCGCCTGCTGCTGCTCGGGCAGGTCCGGCAGCACGTCAAGAGCGGCCAACTCTTCCTTCACCGCGGCGCCGCGCAGCTCCGCCCGTTTGAAGGGCGCGAAGGGATCGATCCTCTGCCAGGGTCCGGGGTCGAAGTATCCGACAGCGTCGAGCAGTCGACGGTAGAAATAGCTCTCCGACCACAGGAACGGCACATCGAACCAGGACCGGCCGAAGTAGGAGCTTCCCCACTCCTCCCAGGCTGCGTAATCGAACGCGGAGGTATCGAGGGGAGTCAGAACACGGTTGGCGCCCTCCTCGCGCAGGTCATCCAGAGCACGACGCTGCTGCGGACTGTAGGGGAGGGCATCGCTGACCTGCTGGATCAGCGCCGGATGGCGTTTCGCCAAAACGCCGTGGGCGAACGAGCCCGGCTTGCTGCTCGTGATCACAGGGGCGGCCTGCTCAGTCATCGCTGATCCCTCGATGCGGTTCGGAGTGGTGCTCAGAGCCACTGTCCCGGCCGCGCTGCCCACCAGGACCTGGCCTGTGCTGCGACATCGTAGGCTGCGCCGTGCACGGAGGTGTCAATGCGGGCTTCGGCGACCTGGCGCTGCTTCATGGCTGAAGCGCTGCGGGTGCTTGATGAGATTGAAACGGCCGAAGCCCCGACCGGTTTCTTAGGTTCTAGTGGTCGTCGCAGCACCCCAGCTCAGGGGATGCGATGGACTTCGAGATCCGCAAGAACCGGAAGCCGCAGGGGCCCAGGAAGCTCCGTACCGAGCGGGAGGAATACTTCTGGCTCGTGCGACAGGGCTACAGCAACAAAGAGGCGTCCCGGCTCGTGGGCGTCCACGAGCGGACTGGACGCGAGTGGCGCAACGGCCGGACGGACCCGGGCAGGTTCCGGGCGCCCGCTCAACCCGAGCGGGCGCCCGCCGCCATGCCCGCCAAGTCCCGGTACCTGCGCGAGGACGAGCGGATCCACATCGCCGACAGGCTCCGGGAGAAGGCGACCATCCGCGCGATCGCGGCCGAGCTCGGCCGGAGCCCGTCCACGGTCAGCCGGGAGATCCAGCGCAACTGCCATCCAGAAAGCGGCCGTTACCGGCCCCACGCCGCACAAGCCCGGGCCGATGCCCGCCGGCCCCGCCCTAAGACGGGGAAGATCGCCGAGAACGCCGAGCTACGGGACTTCATCCAGCACCACCTGGACCTGAAGTGGAGTCCTGAGCAGATCTGCCAGGCTCTGCGTGCACAGTTCCCCGATCGGCCGGAGTTGCACGTGGTCCACGAGACGGTCTACCAGGCCCTCTACGTCCAAGGCCGGGGAGAACTGCGCCGCGAGCTGGCCGCCGCTCTGCGTACCGGGCGAGCCCGGCGCAAGCCGCACCGCCAGGCCGCCAGCCGGCAGCCCCGGTTCACCACTCCGATGGTCATGATCAGCGAGCGCCCCGCCGAGGCTGAGGACCGGGCGGTCCCCGGCCACTGGGAGGGCGACCTGATCATCGGCAAGGACGGAGCCTCGGCCATCGGCACCCTGGTCGAGCGCGCCACCCGCTACGTGATGCTCCTGCACCTGCCCCACGGCCGCACCGCCGAGCACGTGCGCGACGCCCTCGTGGAGACAGTCCAGGCCCTGCCCGCACACCTGGTGCGCTCCCTGACCTGGGACCAGGGCAGCGAGATGGCTGCGCACGGCTCGTTCACCACCGCCACCGACATCCCGGTCTACTTCTGCGACCCCGCCAGCCCCTGGCAGCGCGGCTCGAACGAGAACACGAACGGCCTGCTCCGCCAGTATTTCCCCAAGGGAACAGACCTGACTGCCCACAGCACGGAACAGCTGGCCACCGTCGCCGCCGAACTCAACGGCCGACCACGCAAAACGCTCGGCTGGGAAACCCCAGCCGAGCGCCTGCATAAACTACTCGCGGCCTGATCAAACCGACCACGTGTTGCAACGACTCCTGGAAACCGCCTTTCCTGGTCGGGGCTTCAGCCGTCGTGCTCAGAGCGGTAGCGGTGGGATTCGAACCCACGGTGAAGTTGCCCCCACACACGCTTTCGAGGCGTGCTCCTTTGGCCGCTCGGACACGCTACCGTGGGACAGCCTACCGGACGTGGGGCAGTGCTCCTAAACCCTTCTTTTCAGTGGTTGGAGCCGCCTGCTGGTGGTGCCGGGGTGCGGTGGGGGTCGAAGAAGGCGGTCAGGGCGGCGGCGCAGTCCGGGGCGAGGACGCCGGGGACGACCTCGGGGCGGTGGTTGAGGCGGCGGTCGCGGATCACGTCCCAGAGTGAGCCGGCCGCGCCGGCCTTGTCGTCCCAGGCGCCGTAGACGACGCGGTCGAGACGGGAGAGGACGATCGCGCCCGCGCACATGGTGCAGGGCTCCAGGGTGACGACCAGGGTGCAGCCGGTCAGCCGCCATTCTCCGACGGCCTTCGCCGCCTCGCGGACGGCGAGGATCTCGGCGTGGGCGGTGGGGTCGCCGAGGGCCTCGCGTTCGTTGTGGCCGCGCCCTATGACGGCGCCGGCGCCGTCCAGCACGATCGCGCCGACCGGGACGTCGCCGCTGGGCAGAGCGAGCTCCGCCTCGGCCAGGGCGAGCCGCATGGCGGGCGCCCAGGGGTCGCGGAGCGGGTCCGGGCGAGGGCTGGTCTGGCGGCCGGTGCGGGGGAAGGCGTGCTGCATGGCACCCAGTCTCCCGCACCGGACCGGTCAGACGCGGATCGGCCAGAACCGGATCGTCCAGAACCGGACCGGCCGAGTACCCCGGCCGGTGCTAACGCACCGCCTCCAGGACATCGCCCACGCCCAGGGCGTCGGCGATCTCGGTGAGGGCGTCGCCGGGCACGGAGCCCTCGACGCTCATGTCCATCAGTTCCTTGGCGCCGACGCCGAACTCGATCAGCAGCCCGGCGTCGCCCAGCGGGCCCGTCGGTACGCCGTCGGGATCGACAGCCGCGTCCTCGTCGTCGTCCTCGTCCTCCGCCGCGGAGGCGTCCTCGTCCAGATCGACCACCAGGTCGTCCAGATCGCTGTCGGAGTCACGCCCCAGCAACTCGTCCGTGAGGACGATCTCGCCGTAGGCGCTGCGCGAGGCGGCGGCCGCGTCGGAGACGAAGATGCGCGGGTCCTCCTCGCCGTCCACCCGGACGACGGCGAACCAGGCGTCCTCCTGTTCGATGAAGACCAGAACGGTCTCCTCGTCCTCCGCGGCCTCGCGCGCCAGGTCAGCCAGGTCAGCGAGGGTTTCGACGTCGTCAAGCTCGGTCTCGCTCACGTCCCACCCGTCCTCGGTGCGAGCGAGCAATGCAGCGAAGTACGCCACCAGCGACTCTCCCAGGTCTTGGCCACAGGACCGGACCCGCTCTTCCGCGCGTCCGGAGTCCAGGGGTCCATGCGAACGCCCCATCGGCATCGTGACAGAAAGCGGGCCGCTCCGGGGAGTGTTCTGCTGTGCGTCTTCGCTGGTCGTGTCGCGCACGGGGGGTGGCACTTCGGTGAGTTGCGGTGAGAACGCCCGGCCGATGGGGTGTCAGATCCGGAACGTACGCATTCTCACGGCCTGTCGCATGCGTTCGGTCTTGGTGCGTCGCGGGTGCACCCGGGCCTGGAGCTCGCGGGCCTCGGTGAGCTCGCGCAGGAAGGCGGCGCGGCGGCGGCGGCGTTCCGCCGGGGTCTCCGAGCCGGACTGCTCCTCGGGTCCGGCGCTGTCTGCGGGCTGGGCGACCATGCCTGCCCCTCCGATCGGGGTGGTTTCGTCCCTCTCACCTTCCCACGTGGACAGCCGGCACACATATTTAGCCAGGCCATGACAGAAATGCCCCGGACCTGGGCACGGGATGTCGTGCGCGTGTCCACGCTCGGTTAATGTCGCCTCATGCGGATTCATGTCCTGGACCACCCCCTGGTGGCGCACAAGCTCACTACGCTGCGCGACGAGCGCACCGACTCGCCGACCTTCCGCCGTCTCGCGGACGAGCTGGTGACCCTGCTGGCCTACGAGGCGACCCGGGACGTGCGTACCGAGCCGGTGGAGATCACCACGCCGGTCGCGGTCACCACCGGCACCCGGCTGAGCTACCCCCGACCGCTGGTGGTGCCGATCCTGCGGGCGGGTCTGGGCATGCTCGACGGGATGACCCGGCTGCTGCCGACCGCCGAGGTCGGCTTCCTCGGCATGGTGCGCAACGAGCAGACGCTCGAGGCGTCCACCTATGCGACCCGTATGCCGGACGACCTCTCCGGACGCCAGGTGTACCTGCTGGACCCGATGCTGGCCACCGGCGGGACGCTGGTGGCGGCGATCCGGCTGATGATCGAGCGCGGCGCGGACGACATCACCGCGATCTGCCTGCTGGCGGCTCCGGAGGGGGTGGCCGTCCTGGAGAAGGAGCTGGTCGGCCTGCCGGTCACGATCGTGACCGGGGCAATTGACGACCACCTCAACGAACACGGCTACATCGTCCCCGGCCTGGGTGACGCGGGCGACCGGCTGTACGGGACCGTGGGGGACTGAGGGACTGAGGGATCGAGAATCCGGGGCCGCCTGCTGTCAGCAGTGGGCGGCGGTGGCGGACGGGGTGGGCCGGCTGGCCAGGACTACGGCCTGGGCGGCCTGGGCCGGGGTGGCCAGCGCGGAGAAGCCGTTGCCGAGGACCAGGTCCACGGTGGTGTCGTTGCGCTTGTCGGTGACCGGGTGCGAGCCGCTCACCTCGGTGCCGAGCAGGGTCATCATCGCCGCGCCGGCCTTGCCGCCGGTGACCTGGGCACTGCCGGGGACCTTGTTCTCCAGCGCGACCGGGGCGTTCCCGATCTTCCCGATGGTGAAGCCGCGCTTCTTCAGCTCCGCCGCGGTCTGCCCGGCCAGCCCGGCCCGGTTGGTCGCGTTGTACACATTGACCGTGACGGCGGCGGGCTTGGGGACGGCCCCGGGGACCAGCGCCGCGAAGGCGGCCGCGACCGGTGACGCCGAGGCGGAGGCGGAGCCCGAGGGCGCGGCGGAGGCGGCACCGGAGGCCTTGTCGGCCGATCCCGCCGTGCCTGCGCCTGCCGCCGTGCCTGCCGCCGTGGTGGTGCGGGTGCAGCCCGCCGCGGCGGTCTTCTTGTGGCCCCCGCCGAAGACGTCGACGAGTTGGACGGTGCCCCAGCCGAGCACGGCCAGCACCACCACCCCGCTGATGCTCTGCACGATGCGCCGGCGCCGGGTGTTGGGCCGGGCCAGGCGTGGATAAGTCGTACCGGTGATCCGGTACTGCTTTCCCTTGAGTCCAGGGGGAGTCAGCATGCTCACCGCGGGTGCCCCCTTGTGCTCCGGGCTCGTCTGGAATGGTCACGCGGCCTGTGTGGCTGCGGTTCTCAGACTAGTGCGGTCGCTCGACTCTGCGTACTAAAGGATCATCATCTGGCGTATCAGGGCACCCGAAAGGGTGCAACGGCACCCGATCAGTCCATCTCCAGCACGCGTGCGTGCAGGACCTGACGCTGTTGCAGGGCGGCGCGCACGGCGCGGTGCAGGCCGTCCTCCAGATAGAGGTCGCCCTGCCACTTCACGACATGCGCGAAGAGGTCGCCGTAGAAGGTGGAGTCCTCGGCGAGCAGGGTTTCCAGGTCGAGCTGCCCCTTGGTGGTGACGAGCTGGTCCAGGCGTACCGGACGTGGGGCCACGTCCGCCCACTGACGGGTACTGACCCGGCCGTGATCCGGGTAGGGCCGCCCGTTGCCGATGCGCTTGAAGATCACACGGAGAGCCTACCTGGCCATCGGGGTGCGATGCAGCAGTGATGATGGGGCGTTATTCAGCACGCTGCTCCCACCTGGGGGTTTGTGGGGGGATTTGGGAAGGTTCCTTGCC
Source organism: Streptacidiphilus sp. EB103A (assembly GCF_041261405.1). Taxonomy (NCBI): domain Bacteria; kingdom Bacillati; phylum Actinomycetota; class Actinomycetes; order Kitasatosporales; family Streptomycetaceae; genus Streptacidiphilus; species Streptacidiphilus sp. EB103A. The sequence continues at coordinate 158,065 of NZ_JBGCAQ010000015.1, forward strand.
TGGGGTCACCCCTGCGAGTGCTGCGGGCCCCGGCGGGCTGCCCCGCGCCCCGGCGGGCGTCAGTTGCGCAGGGCCGTGCCGATCCGGTCCATGGAGCTCAGCCGCATCAGGCCGTAGTGGTAGAACTCGACCTCGGGGACGCCCAGTTCGTCGAGCACCCGGATCTTCGCGGCCAGGTTGGCCGGGCCGTCGCAGTCCTGCGACATCGGCCGCAGGATCACGGCCAGGGCTGACGGGTCCACCCCGTACAGGGCGAAGGCGGCGACCTTCTCGCGTACCTGTTCGGCGATGGGGGCGTAGCCCAGGGTCTCGATGCCGTGGACGACCTTGGCCAGCGCGGGCAGGTCGATGCCGGAGAGCCTGCCCTTGCCGGGGCCGTCGCCGTCGATGAAGGTCAGCCGCATGCCGTGCTCGGTGGCCACCTGGGCGGCCTCCTCGGCGAGCGAGGTGACGGTGGCGGCGGAGGCGTCGATGTAGGCGGCGAGGGCTCCGTCGGCGACGGTGTCGAGGGCGGGGGGACGCTCGGCGGCGCGCTCGTCGGTCAGCGCCGACCGGATCTCCGCCCGGACGGCCAGGCTCACCTCGTCGGCCGGGACGCCGAGCGCGTCGGCCCGGACGCGGCAGTGTGCACAGAAGCAGAGCCCGAGCAGGGCCTCGGCGACCGGTCCCAGCCGCTCGAAGTAGCGCTCGTGGTGGAAGCCGTGCCGCACGCCGTGGAAGTGCAGCGACTCGGCGCGGACGGCGTCCACGCCGTAGCGGGCGTGCTCGGCGACCAGGGTGCGCACATAGGCGCGGACCTCCGGGTTGGCCGGGCAGAGCTCGGTCAGGGCGCGGTCGCCGAAGGCGTTGGCCGGGGCGCAGTCGGGGTGCTGGAAGCCGAGCCGGTCGTTGTGCAGGAAGACGGTCCAGGCGTGCAGCTTCATCCCGCGGCGCGCGGCCTGGGCCGCGGCCTCGGCGAAGGGGTCGCCGTCGCTGATCGCCCCGGCCGGGGCCGGGCGCAGCCGCAGGCCGGCCCAGCGGGCCGGATCGGGGCGGAAGTAGGCGGCTCCGGGCTCCAGATAGCCGACCACCCGGCGCGGGTTGTGCGGGAAGACGTCGCGCGCCTGGTGGTAGACGGAGGCGAGGGTGACGCCGCCGACCCCGGCGCGGTCGGTGAGGTTGCCGAAGAAGAGGTCGCTGCCCTCGTCCAGGAGGTCGGTGGCGAAGGCGAGGACGGACGACTCCACGGGGGCTGCTCCGGGGGGTAGGCGCGTAGGCGGTTCGGATCTGACGTCACCGTAGCCGGGGGGCGGCGATTGGTCTAGACCTAGTAGGGCCAAGGAGTCTGACGCATTCTTTTCAGGGATGACGGCCAGCTTCATGGCCGAGCCGACCCGCTTCCTGGGTCATTTCGTGGTCGGCTCGCTGGCCCGCCGGCACGGGTTGGAGGTCCGCCTCGGCGACGCCCCGGCGGCCGGGGTGGTGGCCAGGGTGCTGCTGCCCAACACCCTGCTCGCTGAGACCGCCAAGCCGCGGGAGCAGAAGGACAGTGTCCCCGAGTGGGCCGGGCGGGCGCTGCCTGCCGACGACGCACCCGAACTGCAACGCGAGATCGACATGGGGGCGCTGCCGCCGATCCGCACCACGGCCCGGCTCGGCAGCGAGTACAGCATCGGGCAGCCGGAACGGGAGCCGCAGATGGATCCGGGGTCGGCGTCGCGGTTGGCCGCGTCCGTGGTCGGGCCCCGGGGGGCGTACGACGACCTGATGGGCGCGGGCACGCGCAGTCCGTCCGCCGCCCGCACCAGGAGCGGGCTGGTCAAGCGGCCCCGCCGGACCGCGATCCCGTCGGCGCTGACCGAGGTGTCGGGCCGCTGGCAGGCCGGTGAGGAGCGCACCCCGGAGCGCTCGCTGGAGGAGGTCCGCCTGATGCTCTCGCAAGTTGAACCAACCAGGGGCGCGGGGAACTGCGCGACGAGGTCAGATCCAGTCGCGCTTCTTGAAGCCGAGGTAGAGGGCTACCGAGAGGGCGACCATCACACCGGTGGACGCCCAGAAGCCGGCCTGGGTGCCGAAGCCGGGGTAGGGCACGTTCTGGCCGTAGAAGCCGGTCACGGCGGTGGGGACGGCGATGATCGAGGCCCAGCTGGTGACCTTTTTCATGATCATGTTCATCCGGTTGCCCTGGACCGTGAGATTGGTCTCCATCACCGAGCTCACCAGGTCCCGCAGCGATTCGGTCCACTCGGTCGCGCGCAGCACATGGTCGTAGACGTCGTGGTAGTACGGCAGCATCGCGTCGCTGACAGTGTGGAGGTCGCGGCGGAGCAGGGTGTTGACGACCTCGCGCATCGGCAGCACCACCCGGCGCAGTCGCACCAGGTTCTTACGGAGTTCGAAGGACTGCCGCTGGACGGTCTGCACCTCGTCCCGGCCGTCCTCGAAGAGCAGCTCCTCGAGTGCCTCGATCCGCTCGTCCAGCTCCTGCACGGCGTTGAAGTGCCCGTCGACCAGGTAGTCCAGCAGCCCGTGCAGCAGATAGCCGACGCCCTCCTTGGCCAGGTCGGGGGAGTCGTCCCAGCGGGAGACGACCCGGTCCATGTCGAAGTGCCCGGTCTTGCGGACGGTGATCAGCGCGTTGGGTGTGACGAAGACAGCGATCTCGCTGGTGTACAGGGTCCCGTCGCCCGGGTCGGTGTGGACCGCGTAGGCGCTCATGAAGAGGTGGGTGCGGTAGCGGTCCAGCTTGGGGCGCTGGTGGTCGTGTCTGGCGTCCTCGACGGCCAGCTCGTGCAGGCCGAACTCCTCGCTGATCAGGTCGAAGTCGGCCGGTTCCGGATCGCACAGATCCAGCCACACGGTGCAGTCAGGCTCGCAGACATAGTCAGATATGTCCTGTGCTGGGAAGTTTTCCAGAGCCAGGGTGCCATTGCGGTACAGCCGGGTTCGAGCCATTGCGACAGGATACGGCCGACCTCCGACCCCTCTGGTAAGGGTCCCGCTGGGATAGGCTCGACAGTCAGGAGCACTCCGGGAGACCAGCAGGGACTATCGCCATGAGCGTTCAGGACGACGGCTCGGAGGGCGGTGGACGGCAGGCCAGCAAGGGGGTCTGGATCCGGGCCGGCATCTATGTGATTGGCTTCCATGTGTTCGCCGGCTTCGTGATGCTGCTGTTCTACTTCGGCGGCCGGAACCGCTGAAGCAGCACGGAACAGCTCTCCCAACAAGTCCCCCACCTGCGCCGGAGGCCCCCATGACGATCCAGTGGCATTTCCAGGACGGCCCCTCGGTCGGCGTGCTGGCGGTCTCCGGGTACCTCGGCGCCGAGTCGGTGCCGCGCTTCGCCGGCGCGGTCGGCTGGGCGCTGGCACGCGGCACCGGCCCGCTGATCGTGGACCTGAAGGCGCTGCTCGGCTGGTCCCCGCAGGGCCAGGCGGCGGTGGCGGCCGCGGTGCTGCGGCTGGCCGTGCAGCAGCGGACGCTGGAGCTGGCGGCGCTGCCCACGGGCGAGGGCAGTGCGCTGATACCCGAGCTGCAGGGCCTGCCGGTCCATCCGGACCTGGAGTCGGCGCTGGCCGCGCACCCCGCCACCGCGTCCGAGCAGGCGCGTTCGGAGGCGGAGCACCAGGGCGGCCACCAGAACTGGCGCAGCGCGGGGTGGCTGGAGCAGGCGCGCGGCTGAGTAGGCTCGGGCTGTGCGCTTCGATGCCGTCCCGATGCCCTCGTCCGTCAGGGCCAGACCCCGTGATCCGCGGGGCTATCCGGTGCCCGCGATCACTCCCTGGGAGGACGGGCAGCCGCAGTTCGCGCTCACCGACTACCGGCGGCAGGCCGACTGCGCCAACGGGCGGCTGTGCTCGGTCTGCAACACGCTGATGCCCAGGGGGCCGGTGTGGCGGGTCGTCGGCGCCACCGAGAGCGCCGCGATCGCCGAGGCGCTGGCGGCGGGTCGTCCGTACCGCAATCTCGCCCCGACCATGGAGGGGCCGGGGCACCGGGCCTGCATGCTGTACGCCTCGATGGTCTGCCCCTATCTGGCCCGGCCCAACGCCAGGCGCGGATTCTCGGCGGCGCAGCCGGACGAGCTGACCGCCCATGTGGTCCGCGGCGCCGCACGTGGCGGCACCGGCGCGGTGGTCGGTTTCGGCGACTACGAGTACGCGGTGACCAGCACCCAGGTGCTGTTCCGCTTCCTGGACGTGGTGGAGTTCCTGCCGCACGAGGACGCCGCGTCGCACCTCCCGGAGCTGGAGGCGGAACTGGCGGCTCAGCCCCGGTAGGCGGGCAGGCCGGTCCAGGAGGAGACCAGGGTCGGCGCGGCGGAGCCGTCGGCCGGGAGCGTGGCGATGCCGGCGGGGGTGCGGGCGGCGATGGTGCGGCCGTCCGGTGACCAGGCGGGCTCGGTGTAGTCGGTGGTGGCGTTCGGGGTGATGTCCCTGGCGACCCGGTCGCCCTGGATCGACTCCTCGAACAGGTGGTCGTGGCCGCCGACGGAGCGGACGAAGACGGCTGATGCGCCGTCGGCGGAGATCGCGGGCTCGGACCCGGCGCTCAGCTTGGCGGCCGAGGTGCGGATGTTGTCGTCGCGGAGGTAGACGCTGCCGGCGCCGCTGTTGGCGTACATCACGGTGGCGTACTTTCCGCCGGTGGCCGGCCAGGCGTTCCCGGTCTGCGGCAGTGGGTTGCCGTTGGAGCCGCCCTCGCCGTCGGTCGCGGGGATGGACAGCGGGGTCGGGGTGCCGCCGGTTGTGGGCACCTGCTTCAGCAGCACGGTCCCGCCCCGGGAGGCGGCGAAGAGGATCTTGTTGATGGCGGGGCTGCCGAGCTGGCTGTCGGCCTTGGCGACCCGCCAGGCCGGGTGCGACCAGTTCTCGCCGCTGGGGCCGCGCGCGACCAGGACGCGCCCGCTGCCGTCGGCGTTGGCCGTGTCCAGGTTTCCGGCCCCGTCGATGAAGGCGGCCCTGCTGCCGTCCGGGGACCAGGCGAGATCCCGGACGACGGTGCCGAAGTCGACCACGGTGCCGTTCATCACCACCTTGGTGGTGCCGTTGCTGATGGTCAGCCGGTTGCCGGCGGTGCCGTTGAGGGCAGCGGCCGAGGCGGAGGCCGAGGCGGAGGCGATCGGAGCAGCCGAGGCGGCGGCTGACGACGACGAGGACGGGGTCGCGGGCGCGACGGCGACGGAGGTCCGGGTGACGGCTGCGCACCCGGTGAACAGCAGCGCGCTCCCGGTGACCGCAGCTGTGAGTGCGACGGCGGCAGTGCGGTGAGCGTGCATCAGGGATCCTCCGAAGATGTGTGCGGCGTGTGCGCAGTTAGAGAGTGGGCCAGGAACGTCCGGCATTCGTGTGGCCTGCGTCACGGGTGGGCAACAGTCGGCTACGGGCTCCGACCGGGCGGCCGTTGTCAGTGGCCGGGTATACGTTCGTCGCACCGGCACATCGGACCGAGACAGACAGGGGTGGTCCCATGGCGGAGCCATTGACGACGACGTCCACCGCCGAGGACATCGCTGCCCTCGAGGAGCCGCTCGAGCTCCGGCTCGAACGGTTCCGCAGGGAGTTGACCGGCTACTGCTACCGGATGCTCGGCTCGGTCTTCGAGGCCGAGGACGCGGTGCAGGAGACCATGGTCCGTGCCTGGCGCGGGCACGAGCGCTTCGAGGGCCGCTCCTCGCTGCGCTCCTGGCTGTACCGGATCGCCACCAATGTCTGCCTGGACGCGCTGAAGGGGCGCAGCAACCGGGCCAGGCCGATGGATCTGGGCGGCCCGGTCACGGTCGCGACGGCCTCGGAGACGGTCCTTCCCGAGGTGACCTGGATCGGCCCGGTCCCCGACGGCCGGGTGGTGGCCGAGGCGGCCGACCCGGCGGAGGTGGCCGCCCAGCGGGAGTCCGTGCGGCTGGCGTTCGTCGCCGCGCTGCAGCGGCTCGCTCCCAGGCAGCGGGCCGTGCTGATCCTGCGTGAGGTGCTCGGCTGGCATGCGAACGAGGTCGCCGAACTCCTCGGCTCCAGCACGGCCTCGGTGAACAGCGCGCTGCAGCGGGCCAGGTCGACACTGGCGGCCTGCGAGCCCGCGGCCACCGACCCGGTCCGCCCGCTGGACGACGAGCAGGCGGCGCTGCTGGCCCGCTACGTCCGGGCCTTCGAGAGCTACGACATGGAGGGGCTGGTACGGCTGCTGCACGAGGACGCCGTGCTGTCGATGCCTCCTTTCGCGATGTGGCTGCGCGGGCAGGAGGAGATCTGCGGCTGGATGCTGGGCCCGGGCCACGGCTGCCGGGATTCGCGGCTGATACCGGTGGTCGCCAACGGCGCGCCGGCGTTCGGGCAGTACCGGCCGAGCCCGGACGGCGGCCATGCGCCGTGGGCGCTGCAGGTGCTGGAGATCTCAGCCGGTCGGATCGTCGGGCTGAACAGCTTCCTGGACACCGAGGCACTGTTCCCGCTGTTCGGGCTGCCCCCGCGGCTGGAGCAGGCCGGGCTGGACCAGGCCGGGCCGGGTCAGCAGGGGTAGCTCCTCCGCGAGGCCGGCCAGGGCGATCAGCTCGCGCAGCCGCTCGCCCGCCCCGACCAGGCGTAGCTCGCGGCCGCTCCGACGGGCCGCGAGCTGCAGCCGGGCGAGCGCGCCGAGATCGCCGAGGCCGGGGTCGGTCAGTGCGCTGACATCGCACAGCAGCCATCGGGGACTGTCCATACCGGGACAGACCCCCGGAGCGTCCCGGGCTCATCGGTGCATGCCCGGGGCGGCTCGATCCGGCGCGCGGGACCGAGGTCGTCAGTCCAGCCCGTCGTCAGTCCAGCTCGACGCGGCCGGTCAGCGGGCGCGGGCCCTGGCCGTCGCGGCTGTCCCGCTCCTCCTTCTCGGCACGGCTGGAGGTGCCGAGGTTCTGCCGGACCGAGTCCAGGATGGTCAGCCCCTGGCCGACCAGTCCTGCCGCGATCTCGCCCAGGCCGTCGGCGCCGTTGAGCACATTGACGTTGGCGCCCTGGAGGCCGGCCGCTGCTTCCTTGACGATCTGCGGCAGCTGGTCGATCAGCATCCGGTCCAGTGCCACCCGGTCGTACGAGGCGGCGGCCTCGGCCTGGATCTTCATCCGGTTGGCCTCGGCCAGGGCGAGCACCCTGATCCGCTCGGCCTCGGCCTCGGCGGGCTTCACGATCTCGGCCACCAGCTGCTGCTGGCGCAGTTCGGCGGCCCGCTGGGCCAGCTCGGTCTGCGCGGTGAGCACCTCCTGCTGGGCGTGGGCCTGAGCCAGCGGGCCGGCCTGGGCGGCCTCGGCCTGGGCGCGGTCCACCTCGGCGGAGTACTGCGCCCGGACCACCGCGGTCTGCCGGGCGTACTCGGCCTGGTTCCGCTCGGCGGCCTGCTGCGCCTCGACCGACTGCTGGGTGGCCATCGCCTGGGCGATCTGGGCCTGCCGCTGGATGGCGGCCTTGTGCGGGGCGGCCATGGCGGCGATGTAGCCGGTCTGGCCGTCGTCGATCGACTGGATCTGCAGCGAGTCGACGGTCAGGCCGATCGTCCCCATCTCGGTCTTGGAGGTCTCCAGGACCTCGGAGGCCAGCTTCTGGCGCTCCGTCACGATCTCCTCGACCGTCATCGAGCCGATGATGGAGCGCAGGTGACCGGCGAAGATCCGACCCGTCAGGATCGACATCTGGTCCTGGTCGGAGAGGAAGCGCTGGCCGGCGTTGACGATGCTCTCCTTGTCGTTGCCGACCTTGAAGGCGATCACCGCCTTCACCGTCAGCGCGATGCCCTGGCGGGTCACGCAGGTCTCGGCGACCTCCGCCTCGCACATCGCCAGGGTCAGGAAGCGCGTCTTCCGGAACACCGGGAGCACGAACGCCCCGTGTCCGGTGACCACGCGGAACGGCGCGTCCCCCATGCCGCGCCTGCCACCGGAGATCAGCATCGCCTCGTCGGGGGCGGGAACCCTGTAACCGAACATCCTTCATGTCTCCTCAACCGGCGTCGCCGGCGTCGCCGGTCAACGCGTCCAACGGATCTGCCCATGCGATGACATCGACCTGGCGGCTGCCGCGGGACTCGATCACCAGGACCGGAGCCCCCTTCGGCAGAGGCTCTGCCGACCAGGCGAGGAAGGCCTCGGAGCCGCCCCTGACCCGCACCAGGACCTCGCCGGGTCCGGCTGCCCCGCGGGTGTGCACCAGCAGCACCCCGATGCAGCCGACCACGTCCTCGTCCGGCGCCATCCGAAGCTGCCCCCTATGTCGATCCTGTGTCTGATTCCTGACCCTAGCGCTACATCCGATCAGCGGCCCATCCTCCGCAAGGCCGTTGTGCGACCCACATTCCCAGCCCCGTTCTCCCCGTTGTGGAAGGCGCGCACACCGCCCCGGGGCCCGCGGAGTGCCCTGACGAAGGCAGTGCAAGAAATCAAGAAGAGTCCGAAGTTTGTCGGCAGGACTACGAAAATATTCCGCATGAGCCTTGTGGCTCGCCGTGCCGCGGCCCTACTGTCGCCTCACCCTCAACGCGTCCGCTCCACCGTTCACTCGCGCGCGAGAAATGAGCATCCGATGTCACGGAGCACTACCAGGGCCGCAGCAAGGCGAGCCGGGCGATCCGCCGGACCACCGATCAGGGCCGCGTTGGCGGTGGCAGCGGTGACCGCTGCCGTTGTGGGACTCGGTGTCGCCCCCGGCGGCACCGCCTTTGCGAGTTCGGCCGGTTCGGCCGGTTCGGGCAGTTCAGCCGGCACCCCTGCGGTCACCCGCGCGGCGCTCGACCCGGCGCTGGTGGCCGGCGCCGGCGCCACCGTGGGCTTCGTCGAGCAGGAGGCCGAGAAGGCCGCCACCGACGGCACGGTGATCGGCCCGGGCACGGACGCCTACACCCTTGCGGCCGAGGCGTCCGGCCGCTCGGCGGTCAGCCTGAAGCCGGGTCAGTACGTCGAGTTCACCCTGCCCGCTTCGGCCAATGCGATCAATGTCCGCTACAGCATCCCCGACGCGCCGACCGGCGGCGGCATCACCGCCCCGCTGGACGTCTCGGTGAACGGCAAGAGCCGCACCACCATGACGCTGACCTCGCAGTACGCCTGGCTCTACAACCAGTACCCGTTCTCCAACGACCCCAACGCGGGCCTGCTGCACCCGGACTGGTGGATCACCGAGTGCTCCTGCGTGCCGAGCCAGACCACGCCGACCCCGGTGATCACCACCCCGTTCCGTCCCAACCACTTCTACGACGAGCAACGGCTGCTGCTCGGCCGCACCTACCACGCCGGTGACCGGATCCGGCTGGCGGTGCCCGCCGGGAGCGACGCCTCGTCCACCGTCATCGACCTGATGGACTCCCAACTGGTCGCCCCGCCCAAGGTCGACCTGATCGCCGCCGATGTGCTGGCCTTCGGCGCCGACCCGACCGGGCGGCGCGACTCGGCCGACGCCATCGACCGGGCCATCGCCTTCGCCCAGCGGACCCACCTCAAGGTGTACCTCCCGCCGGGCACCTACCAGGTGAACCGCCACATCATCGTCGACAACGTCACCATCGAGGGCGCCGGCAACTGGTACACCGTCATCAAGGGCCACCAGGTCACCCTCAGCACCCCGGCCCCGGACGGTTCGGTCCACACCGGCGTCGGCTTCTACGGCAAGGACGCCTCGGTCGGAGGCAGCAGCAACGTCCATCTCTCTGGTTTCGCGATCGAGGGCGATGTCCGCGAGCGCATCGACACCGACCAGGTGAACGGCATCGGCGGCGCGCTGAGCAACTCCACCATCGACGGCCTCTACATCCAGCACACCAAGGTGGGGATGTGGTTCGACGGCCCGATGACCAACCTCAGGATCAGCGGCAACACGATCGTCGACCAGATCGCCGACGGCATCAACTTCCACACCGGGGTCACCAACTCGGTCGTGTCGAACAACTTCATCCGCAACACCGGTGACGACGGCCTGGCCATGTGGTCCGAGAAGACCGAGGACGCCAACGACACCTTCGACCACAACACCGTCCAGACCCCGGTGCTCGCCAACGGCATCGCGATCTACGGCGGCACCGACAACACCGTGTCCGACAACCTGGTCGCCGACCCGATCCGGGAGGGCAGCGGCATCCAGGTCGGCTCCCGCTTCGGCGCCGAGGCGTTCACCGGACACCTCTGGATCACCGGGAACACCACGGTCAGGGCCGGGACCTTCGAGCTGAACTGGAAGATCGGCCTGGGGGCCATCTGGTTCTACGCGCTGGAGAAGAACATCAACGCGGACATCGAAGTGACCGGGGACAACTTCCTCGACAACACCTATGACGCGATCATGCTGGTCACCGACTTCCCGGTGAAGGACCAGTACTCCATCACCAACGTCCACTTCAAGGACATCAAGGTCGACGGCACCGGCACCGATGTGGTCAGCGCCCGCACGGCCGGGTCCGCGACCTTCCAGAACGTGGTCGCCCGCAATGTCGGCGCGGTCGGCGTCAACAACTGCGGATCGTTCCACTTCACCGCCGCCGGGTCGGAGTTCTCACTGACCGACCTCGGCGGCAACACCGGCGGCGGCACCACCGGGCCCTGGCTGGCCCCCTGGGAACTGCCCAACACCATCACCTGCGACGACCGTCCGACGGTCGTCGTGCCACCGGCGCCGTCACCCTGGTGACGCGGCGTCAGTAGCCATGTGCCGCAAGGGCCCCGACCTGTCGCCGGGCAGGTCGGGGCCCTTGTGTGTGCCGCCGTCGTGTCGTCATGCGTCAGTCGGTCAGTCGGTCAGTCGGTCGGTCAGTCGGTCGGTCAGTCAGTCGGCCGAGCGTCGCAGCCGGGCCTCCAGGCCGTCGAGGATGCAGGCGAGCCCCTCGTCGAAGCTGTCGCCCCGGCTGCTGTCGGCGTCGAAGCCCTGGCGCTGCTCCGCGTAGAGCCTGCGCAGCCGCGGATGCCCCTGGACCGCCTGCTCGGCGGCCGGCCAGAAGCGCTCCACCCACTCCTGCTGACTCTGACCGCTGCGGGCGAGCAGGGTCAGCCAGGCCGCCTCGGTCGAGGCCACGCCGATCACATAGGCGCTGACCGTGTTCATCCCCTGCTCGGCGGCCTGCAGCGGGTAGCCGGCCTCCTCGAACACGCCCAGCAGCGCCTCGGACAGCCGCAGCAGGTTCGGACCGAGGGAGGCCATGCCCACCTGGCCGAGCGCCGAGACGATCCAGGGGTGCCGCAGGAATCCCTCCCGCAGGCCGTGGGCGAGCCGGGTCACGGCCGTGCGCCAGTCGGTGGACCCGTCGAGGCCGGCCAGGCTGATCTCGCCGTAGACCTGGTCCACGACCAGCTCGATCAGTTCGTCCTTGTTGGTCACATGCGAGTACATCGAGGTGGCGCCGGCGTTCAGCCGGGTGCCGAGCTTGCGCATGCTCAGGGCTTCGATGCCCTCGGCGTCCAGTAGTTCCATGGCCGCCGCCACGATCTGGTCCCGGCTGAGCGCCGGCTGGTCCCGGCGTGATCGCTGCGGACGGGTCCATACCGATGGAAGCCCCTGCTGGTCGGCCGACATGCCGCCTCCTCGTCTGTCCGCTTGCTTTCCAACGACTGCTGCCGCACAGCGTACGCCCTTGCGCACACTGTGCGGTGACCGTACAGTGTGCGGAGTAGCGAACAGTGTGCGAAGAACCGCACGCTGTGCGGTCACACTTTCGGAGGGGTTCGGTCATGGAAATGACGAAGGAAGCGCACGGAGCACAGGAAGCGGCGCGCAACCCGCGCCGCTGGGTGATCCTGGCGGTGCTCTGCCTCAGCGCACTGGTGCTGGTCATCGACAACATGGTGCTGACGGTGTCGGTCCCGACCATCGCGGACAGCCTGAAGGCGAGCGCCCAGGACATCCAGTGGATCATCGACTCCTACATCCTGGTCTTCGCCGGGATGCTGCTCACCGCCGGCAGCCTGGCCGACCGCTTCGGCCGCCGGCGGATGCTGATCATCGGGCTCTCGCTCTTCGGGGGCGCCTCGCTGCTGGCGGCCTTCGCCGCGAGCCCGGGTGAACTGATCGCCGGGCGGGTGCTGATGGGAGTCGGCGGTGCCCTGGTGATGCCCAGCACGCTGTCCATCCTGATGACCGTGTTCGACGCCGAGGAACTGCGCAAGGCCTTCGCGATCTGGGGTGGGGCGTCCATGATCGGCCTGATCGGCGGCCCGGTGGTCGGCGGGGTGGTGATCGCCCACTTCTCCTGGGGCGCGATCTTCCTGATGAACGTTCCGGTCGCCGCCGTCGCCATCGTGGCCGCGGTCGTGCTGATGCCCGAGTCCAAGGGACCGTGGCGCAAGGCCGACCCGCTGGGCATGGCGCTGTCGATGGTGGGCATGACCGCGCTGGTCTGGACGATCATCGAGGCGGCGCGGGAGGGGCTGACCCGTCCGGGCATTCTGGCGGGCGTCGGGGTGACGCTGGTGAGCCTGGTCTGCTTCGGGGTCTGGGAGACCCGGGTCGAGTCCCCGATGGCCCCGCTGAGCCTGTTCCGCAACCGGGTGTTCAGCGCCTCCAGCTTCTCGCTGGTCCTGGTGACCTTCGCCAACGGCGGGCTGATGCTGGTGCTGACCCAGTACCTGCAGTTCGTCCTGGGCTACTCGGCCGTGCGGACCGGGGTGGCCTTCGCCCCGCTGGCCGTCGCCGCGCTGGTCTTCAACTCCCTCGGCGCCACCCTGGGCGCGAAGATCGGCAACCGCACCATCACCGTCGCCGGGCTCCTGGTGATCGCCGCCGGTTTCGGCGCGCTGACCACGCTTTCGGCTCACGCCGGCTTCGGGACGGTGGCCCTGGGCATGATGCTGATCGGCGCCGGCGCCGGGCTGGCGATGCCGGCTGCGACCACGGCCCTGATGAGCGCGATCCCCACCGAGCACGCCGGGGTCGGCTCGGCTCTCAACGACACCGTTCAGCAGGCCGGGGCCGCGCTGGGGGTCGCCGTCCTGGGCACCGTCCTCTCCAGCACCTTCACCGGCTCCATGCCCGCCTCGGCCCCCGAGGGCGCACGCCACTCGGTCTCCGTCGCGCTGTCCCTGGCCGCGAGCACGGGGGACAGTGCGCTGGCCACAGCCGCCCGGGAGGCCTTCACCTCCGCGATGTCCGCCGGCTTCGTGGTCGGCGCCTGCGGCGTCCTGGTCGCGGCCGTGCTGGCGCTGGTGCTGATGCGCAACGGCAAGCCCGAGCGCGACGCGGTTGAGCGCGCGGTTGAGCCGGCGGTGGAACCCGCGAGCGTCTGAGCCCGGCTTCGGGGTGGTTCATTCGGGGTGGTTCAGGGCGCGCGGAAGTAGCCGGGGAAGGCGGGGGCGAGCTGCGGCCTGCGTCCCCAGGCGAGGATCCCGCCGCGGGCCATCGCGCCCCAGGGGGAGCACCGCCCCAGGGCGATGAGCAGGAAGGTCACCGGCTCGGTGACGATGGTGCAGTCCCGGCGCGGCGGTGCGCCCTCGGTGACGGTGAGCGCGCCCTCGTCGAAGGCGGCGCTGAACCGGGGGCCGCCGCCGCGCAGCCGCAGCTCGTAGGTGGCGCTCAGTCGGCCGACCGTCCGGTGGTCGAGCACCCGGGGCATCGCCGTGATCAGGAACGGCAGGCACAGCTCCACCCGCTGACGGTCGATCATGTGCGGTCGGCGCAGCGCCCGGGCCAGGTCCCAGCCGTGGCCGAGCATATGGGTCAGCAGGTAGGACCCCAGCGTGTCCAGGTCCAGCGGACCCATGGGTGTCACCAGCGGCAGGTCGCCGGGGCGCTCGGCAGCAGCGGTGGCGGCGGTGGCGGCGGTGACGAAGGCCTGCGCCTGTGCGACCACGGCCCCGGCCAGGACCGCGGGATCGCGTTCCGTGAACTCGGCCAGCGACTCGGCGTTGGCTGCGGCCAGGCTCTCCGGGGTCCCGTCGCCGTAGGGGCGGTCGATGCCCGCCGCCAGCTCCGCCATCAGCTCGTTGGCCAGCGCGAGGTGTGCCGCGGCCTCCCCGACGCTCCAGGTGGAGCGGGGGATGCGGGTCGCCGGGTCGGCGCCGGAGGTCAGCAGCGCGGCGATGTCCGCCGCGGTCGCGCTGATCGACTCGTACAGCTGCCGGGGTGCTGGCGGTGGGGTGGCCGTCGGGGTGGTCATGACGGAGAAGCGTGGACCAGCGGGCGGCGCGCTGTCCAGGGTTTGGTGCTCCAAGGACTTTGCCATCTCTTTACAACCTGTCCCCGGGCTGTGTCGTCTCTCCTCCCGTTCAGCAACGCAGCCCGGCGCACGCCACCACGGCGGGCCGGGCCGACGAGAGAGAAGCCGTTCATGCGTACAGCTCGTTCAACTCGTTCAGCTCGTACCGGTCGTACCGCGGTCCTCACTGCCGCGTTCCTCGCCTGCGCCGCGGTACTGGTCGGCGCGGGGTCCGCGAACGCCGCCGCCGCGACGGCGTCGCCGACCGTCTCGGCGAGCCCGAGTGCCGCCGCCGTTGCGGCTCCGAGCCCCACCCGGGACGCCACCGCCGTCCCGTCGGCCAGGCCGACCCAGCCGCCGAGGGCCGCCGCGTCGGCGGGCCAGGTCCGTACCGTGCCCAAGGGTGCGCCGGACACCGGGGTGGCCCCGGTGGCGTCCCAGGGTGGTGGCGACACGGCCGCGGTCACCGGTGCGGCGGCGGCCGGCGCGATCCTGGTCGGCGGGGCGGGTGTGGTGCTGATGCGCCGTCGGACCAGGGCCCAGGGCTGATCTTGCCGACGAAGAACGTGCGGGTCCTGCTGGCCGCCGTGGTCGCGGCGCTGCTGGTGTCCGGTTGCGGCAGCGGATCGACGGCGGTGCGGACGGCGTCCTCGGGGGGCCCGTCCACGGCCGGGTCCGCTTCGACGGCGTCGAGCGCGATACCGTCCGCCGCACCGTCCTCGACGGCGCCGCAGGCGCTCGCCGCGTCGGTCCCGGTCCGGCTGCAGATCCCCGGCATTGGGGTCGACACCTCGGTGATGCGGCTCGGCCTGGCCTCGGACGGAAGCGTGCAGGTGCCGCCGATCGAGGCGCACGCCCCGGCCGGGTGGTACCAGGGCTCCCCGACGCCGGGCCAGGTCGGCCCCTCGGTGATCCTGGCCCATGTCACGGTCGGTCAGTACGGCGACGGCGTCTTTCTGCACCTCTCCCGGCTCAGGCAGGGCGACCGCGTGGTCGCGCGGCTGCAGGACGGCAAGTCGGCGGTCTTCACCGTGTACCGGGTGCAGACGGTCGCCAAGGCGGATTTCCCGACAGCTGCCGTGTACGGGAACGTCAGCCGCCCGGAACTGCGTCTGATCACCTGCGGCGGCCCGAGGAACAGCGCCGGGAACGGCTACCTCGACAACGTGGTGGTCTACGCCGCGCTGAGCTCCGAGCAGTAACCCGCACCACACGACCCATGGAGAGCGTTGAGCCGGTCACAGGACACCGCGGCGTCCGAGCTGTTCGCTGCCCTCTACCCGGCTCTCGCCGGGTGGTGCCGTCGTCTGACCGACGACGACGGCACCGCCCACGAGATCGCCGCGGAGGCGTTCACCCGGCTGTGGGCGCGCTGGACCAACGTGGACGAGCCGCGCGGCTTCCTCTACGTCACGGCAGCCAATCTGGTCCGCGACCACTGGCGCAGGCTGGAGCGGGAGCGGCGGGCGATGCGCCGGGTGACCGCGGAGGCCGTGGTGAACGGGCAGTCGCGCGAGGGCGCCGACCCCTCGGTCCGGCTGCTGGTCCAGTCGCTCCCGCTGCGGCTGCGCACCCCGGTGCTGCTGTTCTACTACGCTGATCTGCCGATCCGGGAGGTGGCTGTGCTGACGGGGCGCAAGGAAGGGACAGTCAAGGCCGATCTCCACGCGGCACGGGAACTACTGCGCAGCAGGCTGGGGGGACACCTTGATCACACCCATTGAGGAGCCGGACGAGGAGCGTGACGACGATCTGTCGGCGCTGATCGGGTCCGGTCCGGTGGTCCTGCTGCCGCCCCCCGGCGCGTTCGAGCAGATCCGCCGCAGCGCGGCGCGTCGCCGCCGTCGGCGCACGGCGGCCGGCGGCGGGCTGGTGCTGACTGTCGCCGCCGCGGTGGTCACGCCGCTGCTGCTCTCCGGCAACCGGGTCGTCCCGGTGCGGGTGGTCCCGGCCGCGCCACCGGCGGCCGTAACCGGCCCGGCGTCGTCCTCGCCGTCGCCGTCGCCGACCCGGGACCCACGCCAGGAGGCCTCCGTGTCGGCGGCGCCGACCTCGGCGCCGTCGCAGACGCGCCGGCCCATCCGGGCGACCTCGGTGCCGACGTCCCGCACAGGCTCCGGCGCGGCGGCCTCGGCGGCTTCGGGGACGTCCCCGTCGGCGCTGTCCACCGCCTCCGCCACGTCCGCCGGGCACAGCAGTTCACCCTCGCCGAGCGCCAGCCGATAGCGACTCCGGCCGCCGATCGCCGAACAGACCGATGAGTTCCGGGCTCCGGCCCGGTCCCACTCTGCAGAAGCAGTCAGCAGAGAGGTGCAGCACCATGAGTCTGCCGGAGATCGTCACCCGCGAGCAGTGGCTGGACGCCCGCAAGGAACTGCTGGTCAGGGAGAAGGAGTTCACCAGGGCGCGGGACGCGCTGAACGCCGACCGTCGGCGGCTGCCGATGGTCAGGATCGACAAGCAGTACACCTTCGAGTCGGCGCACGGACCGGTCGGACTGGCCGACCTGTTCGGCGACGCCCGTCAACTGATCGTCCAGCATGTGATGTTCGACCCGGCCTGGGAGGACGCCTGCTCCGGCTGCACAGCCGGCGTCGACGAGATCCCCGACGCGCTCCTCGCCCATCTGCGGATCCGCGACACCGAGTTCGCCCTGGTCTCGCGCACTCCGCTGGAGAAGATCGAGAAGTACCGGGCCCGCCGGGGCTGGTCGATGCCCTGGTACTCGTCGTACGGCAGCGACTTCAACTACGACTTCCATGTCTCGCTGGATCCGGCCGTGGCACCGGTGCAGTACAACTATCGCGACGCGGCCGAGTTGGCGCGGGCCGGCGCCGACTGGATGCTGGAGGGTCCATCGGAGCAGCCCGGAATGAGCTGCTTTCTCCGGGACGGCGACGCGATCTTCCACACCTACTCGACCTTCGCCCGCGGCAGCGAGCAACTCGGCGGCTCCTACGCCTTCCTGGACATGACCGCCCTCGGCCGCCAGGAGGTCTGGGAGGAGCCCAAGGGCCGCTCGGACAAGCCGAGGGCTGCCAACCCGACCTTCGCGGAGTAGCGCCCCGCGACGCTAGGCCCGGCCGGCTCCGGCGAGCTGGGCGTCCAGCGCGGCCCGGAGCCAGTCGTGGGCGGAGCCGAGCGTCGGCTCCGCCGGGCCGGACGGCGGGGTGGTGAGTTCGCCGGCCAGCTGCCAGTAGCGGTCGACCAGCGGATCGGCGGTCAGCACCAGCAGGCCGCTGAGCTGCTGCCGGAAGCCGGGGCTGTCCCGCAGACCGCCCGCCGCGGCGTGGGCGGCGACGAAGCAGTCGAGCGACTCGCCCGGCTGCGGCGGCCGTTGGGCCCGCAGGTCCGCGGAGGCCAGGGCGTAGGCCTCGCCGAGTCCGTCGTAGAGGACGACCGGGCGGTAGCTGTCAGCGGCGCAGCGGAACTCCGGGCGGCAGAGGTCGGTGCCCAGGCGGACGTCCGAGGTGAGGGCATGCAGCCGGGCGAAGGCCAGTACCTGTGACGGCGTCGGATCGGCGGGAGGCTGCGGTACCGCCGCCTCGATGATCGCGCCCCGCAGCCGGGCCGGGAGCCGCGCGGGCAGCAGGAAGCGCCAGAAGCGGGCCAGCGGCGCCGTGCTCGGCGGCGTACCGACGGCGCCGATCAGCCGCAGCCGGTCGGCGCGTTCCTCGACGGTGCAGTCCCGCAGCAGGTGCAGGGCGGCCTCGCGCCAGCGCAGGGCCGCCAGCTGCGAGCCGAGCTCCCGCAGCCGCCCGGCGATGGCGTCCTCCAGCGCGTCCTCCCGCTCCAGGATCCGGCCCACCTCGGAGACCGGCAGGTCCAGGCTGCGCAAGGAACGGATCAGCCGGAGCTTGTCCAGGGCCTCGGGTCCGTACCGGCGGTGGCCGCCGGAACTGCGGGCGGCCTCGGGCAGCAGGCCGCGGTCGGAGTAGAAGCGGACGGTCTTGACGGTGACGCTGGCCTGCTCGGCGAGGTCCCCGATACTCCACAGGTCGTCGGGCGACAAGGCTTGAACCTCCCTCAGGGGGAGTTCCTACGGTACCGGTGAACCCAGGGAGCAGGACATCTGAGGAGGCGGTCGTGACGGCGTTTGTGCTGGTGTCGGGCAGTCATGTCGGCGGGTGGGTGTGGCCGGAGGTCGCCGCCCGGCTGCGGGAGTCGGGGGCGGAGGTGTTCCCGGCCACGCTCACCGGGCTGGGGAACCGCCGGCATCTGGCGAACCCCGGAACCGACCTGGACACCCACATCGAGGACCTGGTGCAGCTGATCGACCATGTGGACGCGCCGGAGCTGGTGATCGTCGGCCATGACACCGGCATCCACCCGGTGCTGGGCGCCACCGACCGGCGTCCGGAGCGGATCGCGAGAATCGTCCACCTGGACGCGGGCATCCCCCAGGACGGTGAGTCGGTGCTGGACCTGGTGCCCGACCAGACGGTGCGCGAGCGGCTGCTGCAGCAGGTGGGCGAGGGTGGGGGCGGCTGGCGGGTACCGCCGCCGACGCTGGAGGAGTGGGCGCTGCGCGGCAGCTTGGACGGCGTCCCCGAGGACGCGATGGCCCGGCTGACCTGCCTCGCGGCGCCGCAGCCGCTGGGCACGCTCACCCAGCCGCTTCGGCTCACCGGAGCCGGTGCCAAGCTGCCGACCAGCGGCATCCTCTGTACGTCCAACGGTTCGAGCATTGCCCTGGTGGAGACCGTGATGCAGTTCGGCGACCCGCGCTTCCAGGGGCTCAGCGACCCCAGGGTGGGTTTCTTCGAACTCGCCACCGGCCACTGGCCGATGCTCTCCTGCCCGGACGAGCTGGCCGAGATCCTGCTCCGGGCCGCGGCGGGGGAGGGCCACCGGCTGGCCACGACCGTCCGCGAGCAGTCCGCCCACCTGGGCCGCTTCCTCCTGGACGCGCCGGAGCGACCCCGGGAACGGCCCCGCGAGCGGATGGGCCGGGTCGATCTGCATCTGCCCGACGATCTTCAGGACGGCGAACACCCCCGCTCCGCCGTGGTGTTCGTCCACGGCGGCCCGATCTCCCCCGAACTGCGGCCCACCCCGCGGGACTCGGAGACCTTCCTCGGCTACGCCCGCCAGGTGGCGGCCCTGGGGGCGGTCGGCGCGACGCTGGACCACCGGCTGCACAGCCTCGCCGACTACGGGCAGGCCGCCGAGGACGTCGCCGAGGCGGTGGAGATGGTACGGGCCGATCCGCGGGTGGACGCCGAGCGCATCGCGCTGTGGTTCTTCTCCGGTGGTGGGCTGCTGTCGGCGGACTGGCTGGCGGCGCCCCCGGCCTGGCTGCGGTGCGTGGCGGCGAGCTATCCGATCCTGGCGCCGCTGCCGAACTGGGGACTGGGGCAGCCCCGGTTCCGACCGGCGGCCGCACTGAGCGGGGCAGGACGGCTGCCGATCGTGCTGACCCGGGTGGAGCTGGAGCAGCCGGTGATCGCGGCGACGGTCGCCGAGTTCCTGGCCGCGGCGGACGGCGCCGGTGCCGCCGTCGAGGTGGTGGACGTGCCGCTCGGGCACCACGGGTTCGAGACGATCGACCATACGGCTCCGGCCCGTGACGCGGTGCGCCGGGCGATCGGGTCCGTCCTGACCCATCTGCGGGCCTGACCGGGACGGGAGTCGGTCAGGATGCCTGGTCCAGGACGCCGGTGAGGGTTCCGGCCGAGGGGTCTGTCCAGGTGTGGGTGACGGTGCCGTCGGTGTTTCGGGTGAGGGTCTGCCGGGCTGCCCCGGTGGGGCAGTCGGGCGGGCTGCCTGACAGCGGGCGGCTGCGGAAGGTGAGTTGGTGGGAGTCGGCGCTCAGCAGGGTCCACGCGGTGGGGCAGAGCTCATGGTTGCCGGTCGCGGCGGTGTCCAGCACCACCTCGGTGGTGTACTCGTCGCCGATCGGCCCGGGTCGGACCGTGACCGCGTCCTCCCAGGAGCGGGATCCGTCGGCGTTCGCCAGGGTGCCCGACCAGGTGCCGTGGAAGTCGGCGGGGACGTTGTCCACCAGGGACCCGGTCGCACTGCGACCCGGCGCGGGCGGCTGGGGCGGCAGCAGCCGGGCCGACGCGGAGGGGACGGCCGCCGGGGTCGGCCCCGGCAGGCCGCCGACGACCCCGACCCGCTGGCCCCTGGTGATCAGCATGGCGACGCCGATCGTCATCACCGTGAACACGGTCGCGATGACGACGATCCCGCCGTCACGCAACCGGGCCTGACCCGCCATCACCCGTCGACCTCCCACGACCGCGGGACGGCAGCACCCGCGTCCCCTCCAGGGTGACGCGGTAACCGTCCTACAGCCAGAGGCGGGTGACGGTGGATCAGATGTCGGTGGATCAGATGTCGCGAAAAACCTCGATCTGGGCGCCGACGGAGTTGAGCCGGGCGGCCAGGTCCTCGTAGCCGCGGTTGATGACGTACACATTGCGCAGCACGGAGGTCCCCTCGGCGGCCAGCATGGCCAGCAGCAGGACCATGGCGGGACGCAGCGCCGGCGGGCACATCATCTCCGCGGCGCGCCAGCGGGTGGGGCCCTCGACCAGGACCCGGTGCGGGTCCATCAGCTGGACGTGGGCGCCGACCCGGTTGAGCTCGGTCAGGTAGACCGAACGGTTCTCGTACACCCAGTCGTGGACCAGGGTCGAGCCGTGGGCGCAGGCGGCGATGGCGGCGAAGAAGGGCAGGTTGTCGATGTTGATGCCGGGGAACGGCATCGGGTGGATCTTGTCGACCGGGGCGGTCAGCTTGGACGGGTGCACGGTGAGGTCGGTCAGCCGGGTGCGGCCGTTGTCGGCCGGGTACTCCGGGCTGCGGTCGCAGTCCAGGCCCATCTCGTCCAGGACGGCCAGCTCGATCTCGACGAACTCGATCGGGACCCGGCGGATCGTCAGCTCGGAGTTGGTGACCACCGCCGCGGTGAGCAGGCTCATCGCCTCGACCGGGTCCTCGGAGGGGGCGTAGTCGACGTCGGCGTCGATGACGGCGCGGCCGTGCACGATCAGGGTGGTGGTGCCGATGCCCTCGACATGCACGCCCAGGCGCTCCAGGAAGAAGCAGACGTCCTGCACCATGTAGTTGGCGCTGGCGTTGCGGATCACCGTGGTGCCGGGGTGCCGGGCGGCGGCGAGCAGCACGTTCTCGGTGACGGTGTCGCCGCGCTCGGTCAGCACGATCGCACGCTGCGGTTCGACCTCACGGTCGACGGTGGCCCGGTAGGTGCCGGTGGTGGCGCTGACATGGAGCCCGAAGTGGCGCAGCGCCGACAGGTGCGGCTGGACGGTGCGGGTGCCCAGGTCGCAGCCGCCGGCGTAGGGGATCTCGAAGCGGTCGGCGCGGTGCAGCAGCGGACCGAGGAACATCAGGATGCTTCGGGTGCGCCGGGCGGCTTCCTCGTCCATGGCGGAGAGGTCGAGGGTGGCCGGCGGGGTGATCTCCAGGTCGGTGCCGTCGTTGATCCAGCGGTGCCGCACGCCGATGCTGGCCAGCACCTCCAGCAGGCGGTAGACCTCCTCGATCCGGGCCGCGCCGCGCAGCGTGGTGCGGCCGGTGGTCAGCAGCGAGGCGCAGAGCAGGGCCACGCAGGCGTTCTTGCTGGTCCGTACGTCGATGGCACCGGACAGGGTGCGCCCGCCGACGACCCGCAGGTTCATCGGACCGGCGACGCCCAGCGAGACGATCTCGCTGTCGAGCGCTTCGCCGATCCGGGCGACCAGGTCCAGGCCGATGTTCTGGCCACCGGACTCGATGCGGGCCACGGCGCTCTGGGTGGTGCCGAGGGCGACGGCGAGCTGGGTCTGGGTCCAGCCCTTGTGCGTCCTGGCGGCACGGACGAGCTTGCCGATGCGGGAGAGGTAGTCGTCGGTCACCGCACGAACGTATCTCACGCGTGCGATGCAGTGCATCTCTGCTGGTCGTGCAGGGGGCCGTCCGGGTGAATCCGGCCGGACCGGTGCCTCGGTCACCCGGATGTCGAGCGGTCGCCCCATCGGGCACCTGACCTGGACCACGCCGCTCGACGGCGGCGCGGTGGCCAGGTTGCCCGCGGGCCTCGGCCCGGACGCCGACGACGGCGTGCGTGCTGGGACGATACAGCAGGGGCGCGATGCTGTACCGGTCACTTCCATTCGAACCGGTACGCCCGGTAGCTGTTCACCCCCGTGGGGAACGCGGCGTTGAAGAGCAGTTCGCCGGAACGGCTGAACTCGGAGACGTACGGCAGCGATCCCCAGCCGACGACGAGGTCGCCGTTGCGCAGCGTCTGCGCGTTCCCCTGCGAGGAGGCACTGAGCTTCGCCGGCTGGTCGGTCGAGCGCACCAGGGTCGCCTGGTGGGTCCTGGTGTTCAGGCGCACGGTGACCACGCGGCTGTACGGCAGCTCGGTGACGGCGCCGGTTCCGGTGTTCGCGACACCCGCGGACTCGTTGTCGAAGAAGGTGTACAGGCCGTTGCCGAGCGGCTGCGGGTCGTGCTGCCAGGAGAAGATCGTCCCGGCGCTGTTGAGCTCCTGGCCGGGTGCGGCCGTCAACGTGAACGAGCTCGCCTTGCCGCCGAGCTGCCAGACGATCCGGCCGGTGTGCCGGGACACCTCGTAGCTGGCCCAGGTGTTGCGAGCGTCGAGGAGCAGGTTCCCGTCGGTGTCGAGCTTGACGGCGTTGAGGTGGAACCAGTCCCACGGAGTGCTCGCCGAGGAGGGCAGTGGCTGCTCGCTCTGCGCGTACGGCACATGGTCGGCGCTGTTCCACTGGAACAGGACCTTGCCGGTGCGGATGTCGATCTCCTGCACGATCCCGTCGATCACTTTCTGGTCCGCCGGGCCGCCGATGGAAGTGAGGTCGGCGGTGGCCTCGGTGTAGGAGACGACCAGCCCGGTGTTCTGAGGCGTGATCAGGAACTCGTGGCCGTCGGCGGAGTAGCCGTTGCCGGCGCGGACCTCGGCGATCTTCCGGTAGTGGTCGTTGTAGACGTAGTCCACGCCGCTGGCCAGCCCGCCCAGACCGGTGCCCTGCCACCAGGTCAGCACCGGCTTGCCCTGGTACGTCTGCTTCCGGAAGTCGGCGTCCTGAAGGCCGGCCGGTGCCTTCTGCGACCAGACGGTCCTGGTGCCGGTCGGGTCGAGGATCTCGACGCCGCTGGCGTACTGGCTGTTGTTGGAGGACGGCGACACGAAGATGTCGCCGCTGCCGTCGGTTCCGGATGTGTCGGTCAGGACGGCCAACTTCGGCAGGGGCAGGCTTGCTGCTGCTGCTGTGGCTGAGGCTGAGGCTGAGGCTGAGGCTGTGGCTGCGGCGACCGGCAGCGAGCCGCCGAGGAGTGCGGCGGTGGCCGCGACGGTCAGGGCGGGCGTGGTCCAGGTGTTCTTGCGCATGGTGATCCTTGGGGAGGCGGCGGTACCGGGAGGCAGACTGAGAGGCAGGTGCATGCCAAATGCGCCCCGAGGCGCAGACCCGGGTCGAGTTCGTCAGTGGCCACGCGCCGTCACAGGGCGCGGGGGCGGGCCGACCGGTCAGGTACGGCGGGCATCCTGCGGGATGAGGTCTCTCAGCAGGAGCGACAGGCAGCAGAACAGACCCGCAGAAGGTCGATGTGACCGCGAGTCGTCAGGGCAAGGGAACGCTGCTGCATGCCCGGGAAGCTAGCGGGCGCGCGCCGCGAGAGTCAATGCCCCCGTCCGTATCGTGAACGACAGTTCAGGGCCGCAGAACGAGCTTCTTGCCCGGTGAGGCCGCCTGTGCGGCCCAGGCCTCGGCGACGTCGTCGAGCGGGTGGACGTCGCGGGCCAGGTCGAACCGGCCCGCCGCGGCGTGAGCGGCCACCTCGGCGTACGCGGCCGCGGACTGCTCCGGGGTGAGGGAGCCGCCGCTCAGGCCGAGCACCCTGAGCCTGGAGTGCCGCAGGGCTCCGGCATTCAGCGTGGCCTCGGCGCCGGCGCACTGGCCGACGTTGAGCAGTCGCCCGGCCGGGCGCAGCGCCGCCAGTGCGGGCTGGGCGTACGGGCCCCAGAGCGGGTCGACGACCACGTCCACCGGCCCGCCGGCCTTCTCCACGCGCGCGGCGAATCCGGCGGGGTCGGGGTCGAGCACAACGGTGCCGTCGACCAGGCCGGAGAGGTCCGAGAGCGCCGCGAGCCGGGTCTCGTCGCGTCCGGCGGCGATGATCCGTCCGGCGCCGAGCGCCCGGGCCAGATGCAGGAAGGCCTGGCCGAAGGCGCCGGTCGCGCCGAGGACGAGCACCGACTCGCCGGGGCGCAGTGCGGCCTCGTCCCGCAGACCGATCAGGGCGCTGATGCCCACCACCCCGATCGCGGCGGCCAGTTCGTCGCCGAGTGCGTCCGGGACCGGCGCGCAGGCCGGGTCCGGGACGGCGACGTACTCGGCGAGGGTGCCGTCGACGAAGCCGCCCGGTACCGAGACGCGGACCCGGGTGCCCGGGGTCAGCGTGTCGCTCTCCACCACCGTGCCTACGCCCTCGACCCCGGGAACGTGTGCGGGCTCCGGGCGGCCGAGCGGATGGCCGCCGCCGGAGATGAGCAGGTCGATCGGGTTGAGCGCCGCCGCCGTCACCCGGACCAGAGTCGCCCCCGGCGCCCGCCGCGGCTCGTCCCGTCCGCCGACCACTGGCGCCTGTCCGAGCTCGGCCACTACTGCTGCGCGCATCACGTCACTGCCCCTCACACCCCCGGCGTCGCCGCCGAGGTCGCCGCCCGCAACACCGCCTTCGCCGCCCTGGCCGAGCCGGACCTGCTGGCCATGGGCTGGCCCGAGGCACGCGCCGCAGCGCGCCTGGTGATCGCCATGTCCGCGGAGCTGGCCATGGACGAGATGGCCGACGGAAAGCGCGACGAGCGCGGCCGCGAGACGCTGTGGGCACTGCTGGCCCGGCTGGACCTGAACGCCGACCCGGCGGCCGCGACCGTCAACTGATGGCCCGGAGCCGACCGAGGGGCTGGCGGCGGAGCCGCTCGACAGCCAGGACCGTCTGCTCGTCCGCGGGGAGGAAGACGACCACCTGCTGGTCGTCGGAGGAGAGGTCGAGTGTTTCGCGGAGCAGTCTGAGCTCCTGCCCGGCCGGGTGCTTGAGGCGGAGGACCCCGCGCTGTGGAACCACGTGACGGTTCAGACGGCCGGTGAAGTCGGGACCGGCGACGGAGGCGAGTTCCGCGGTGAGCCATTCGGAGCTCTCGACGGACGGGCCGAGCCACAGGTCGAAGGCCTGCTGGTCCGCGATGTCGTCCCAGTCCGCGAAGAACTCGCGGGCGCGGGGGTCGGTGAAGACATAGCGGGTGAGGTTCGGAAAGTCGGTTTCGGCGTCGAGCAGCCCGGTTCCGCCGGTCACCGACTCGAAGCCGCTGGTGCGGGCGAGGATGTCGCCCAGCCGGTTGGTGACGACGGCGATGCCCGGTTCGAGCAGGCGGAGTGTCTCCAGGACGGAGGGCCGCACGTCCCGGCGGGGTGGTGCGGGCCGGGTCTGGGTGGGGCACTCACCGCCGGTGATCTTCGCCAGGTAGCGCATATGGCTGCGCTCCGTGGGGTCGAGGCTGAGCGCGTCGGCAAGCGCGTTCAGGATCGGCACCGAGGGATTGCGGTCGCGGCCCTGCTCGATGCGGGTCAGGTACTCGACGCTGACGCCGGCCCTCGTGGCGAGGTCCAGCCGCCGCAGACCCGGTGAGCGGCGGCGGCCGCGATCCGGCAGTCCCAGTGACTCCGGCTGGACGCTGTCGCGCTTGGCCCGGATGAAGTCCCCCAGCGGCGTACCCATGGTCCGAGGATATGGCGCTGCCCACGGACCGCGGCGTGCCCAGGCTGGCCCTGCTGGGGCCAGCCTGGGCACGGTCTGGCTGCGGCCGAGGTCCGGCCTGATCGTGAATGGGCATGGAGAACACGAACGAGCACAGGTCCAAGCCCAAGCCCAAGGCCAAGCCCAAGCTGCTGATCGTCGTCGGAAGCGTCCGGGAAGGACGGTTCGGGCCGGTTGTGGCCTCGTGGGTGGCCGAACAGGCGGACACCCACGGTGGCTTCGAGGTGGATGTCGTGGATCTGGCCGAGTACGACATCCCGTTGACGCTGCCTGCGGCGTCGCCGAAGTATGCCGGCGACGCATACCCCCGGCCGGCCGGGATGGCGGCGCTGACCTCGGCCCTGGCAGCGGCCGACGCATTCATCCTGGTGACGCCGGAGTACAACCACAGCTACCCCGCGTCGTTGAAGGCGGCCATCGACTGGCACTTCACCCAGTGGACCGCCAAGCCCGTCGCCTTCGCCAGCTACGGCGGCGCGGCCGGCGGCCGGCACGCCGTGCTGCACCTGGAGAACGTGCTGACCGAGTTGCACGCCGTGACGATCCGCGACGGTCTCACCTTCCCCAACTACTTCACGGCCTGGCAGGACGGCCGTCCGCTCGACCCTGCGGCTCCCGGATACGCCAAGACACTGCTCGACCAACTGCTCTGGTGGGCCGACGCGCTCCGCTCCGCGCGCGAGGCCGTCCCCTATCCGGCCTGACACGGCGACTCAGCGTGACCGTTGCTCCGTGATTAGGTCCGGCGTGTTACACAGGAGTTAATCAAAGGGGTATTTTGCATCGACTCAATCTCGGAATCATGGCGCAGTCGCGTAAGGAAAACGAGCACCGACTGCCGATCCACCCCGCGCATTTCGAGCGGATCGATCTCGACCTCCGTGCCCATATCCACCTTGAGCAGGGTTATGGCAAGCACTTCGGGATCTCCGACGAGCAGCTGGCGCCCTTCGTCGCCGGGCTGCTCCCACGGGCGGAGCTCATCGAGCAGAGCGATGTGGTGCTGCTGGCCAAGCCGATGCTGGAGGATGTCGCCGAACTGCGGGAGGGGCAGGTCCTGTGGGGCTGGCCGCACTGCGTCCAGGACGAGAAGGTCACCCAGACGGCGATCGACCACCACCTGACGCTCATCGCCTTCGAGGCGATGAACCACTGGACCAGCGACGGTTCGTTCAATCTGCATGTCTTCCACAAGAACAACGAGCTGGCCGGGTACTGCTCGGTGCTGCACGCCCTGCAGCTGCGCGGGTCCACCGGCGACTACGGCCGTCGGCTGCGCGCGGTCGTGATCGGCTTCGGCGCGACCGCCCGGGGGGCTGTGACCGCACTGAACTCCCTGGGCGTGCACAACGTCGACGTGCTCACCGCGCGCGGCGTCACCGCGGTCAGCTCACCGATCCACTCCGCGCGCATCGTGCAGTTCGACCACGACGAGGCGGACGACACCGCCGACCCGCGCCGTAGCCACGCCCTCACCGAGGACGGCCGGCAGCCGCTGGCGGACTTCCTCTCCGAGCACGACATCATCGTCAACTGCGTCCTGCAGGACACCAGCGCGCCGCTGACGTTCCTGATCGAGGAGGACCTCGCCCTGCTGGCGCCGGGGACCCTGGTCATCGACGTCTCCTGCGACGAGGGCATGGGATTCAGCTGGGCGCGGCCGACCACCTTCACCGAGCCGATGTTCACCGTCGGCGACAACGTGCACTACTACGGCGTGGACCACAGCCCCTCCTACCTGTGGAATTCCGCCACCTGGGAGAACAGTGAGGCGCTGATCCCATACCTGCGCGCGGTCCTGGACGGCCCCGGCAGCTGGGAGGCGGACGAGACCATCCGCCGCGCCATCGAGATCCGCGAAGGCACCATCCGCAACCCGGCGGTGCTGGCGTTCCAGCACCGGTCACCGGACTACCCCCACGCCAGGGCCTAGCGCATGACGCTTCGTCAGTAGCCGGAGCCGGCGGGGGGACCGGCGCGCCGTGGAGCGGATCCGGAGGACGGGGGCGGTGATCCGAGGGTCCCGCAAGCCGCCGGCCGGGGCGGGGCCGCTGCCAGGGGTGCACTGAGCGGGGGGAGTTCGGCCACAGCTGGGTCAGGGCAACTGGACAGCGGAGATATAGCCTGCTGGGACTGCTGGCTGCCTGCGCGCGGAGTTGAGACTTGAATTCCTCAACCTCCCCGTGCACCAGGAGAGTTCATGCACATACGTGCCCTCAGGACCCCGGCCCGCGCCCTTGCCGCGCTCGCTCTGGCCGCGCTCGGCGCGGTCACCGTCGCCGGCGGCGCCCAGGCCCAGCCGACTCACGGAGCGTCAACTCACTACGGAGTGAAGCCGATCACTTCGACGCACGGCATCCGGACGTTCGCGGCCTCCGCCGCCGCCGCCTCCGCCGACACGCTGAGCGTCGGTTCGTCGGCGAGCCAGGGTGTGGTCTCCCCGCACCCCAAGGTCTACCTGGTCTTCTGGGGCAAGCAGTGGTCCTCCTCCGACCCGGCGGGGGTGGCGACCGACCTGCAGAGCATGTTCAAGGGCCTGTACGGCAGCCAGGACACCTGGGGCACGATCCTCACCCAGTACTGCGAGGGCGTGGCGTCGGGCACCACCAACTGTGCGGGCAAGGGCATCCGCATCGCCCACCCGGCACACGCGCCGCTCGGCGGCACCTGGTTCGACAACGCCACCGCCGAGCCGACCAACGCGACCGCCGCCCAGCTCGCCGCGGAGGCCGTCAAGGCCGCCAAGCACTTCGGCAACACCAGCCAGACGCCCAACCTCAACGCGCAGTACGTCATCGTCTCGCCCACCAGGACCCACCCGGACGGCTTCCCCAGCAGCAATTTCTGTGCCTGGCACGACTTCACCGGCTCCGCGTACGGCAACCTCGCCTACACCAACCTGCCCTACGTCCCCGACCTGGGCGCGGGTTCCTGCACCACCTTCACCGACGGGCGGCTGCTCTCCGGGATCGAGTCCACCGAGACCCACGAGTACGCGGAGACCGTGACCGACTTCTGGCCGAGCAGCGGCTGGAACGGCGGCAACGGTGAGATCGGCGACGAGTGCGAGAACCTCGACGCCTATGTGAAGCTCACCACCGGCACCTTCGACCTCCAGGGTCTGTGGTCCAACCGCGCCAACGCCTGCGTCACCCACGGTTAGTCCGCCGCACCGGGCAATGTCCGGCCTGCCGCGACGTGATCGCCGTCCGGGGTCCTCCTCCTCGGACGACGGACGGCGATCACCCGGACCGCACAGCGGAGATATAGCCTCCTGAGACTGCCGGCGGCCCACGCTCCGCACGGAGACTTCAACTCCAGCGACCCCCATTCCGCAGGAGGAGAACCGGCGTGACGGCATCAGCAGTGAAGAACCGGGTGTTGCCCGTACTGGGCGCGGCGCTGGCCGCCGCGCTGCTCACCAGTGCACCGGTGGCGGCGACACCGCAGGGCCACGTGCACCCCGGCCGGTCGCACCCGGGCGTGATATCCGGCAAGAAACTGCACGAGGACAACATCTGGGGCGGGTATGTGGCCACCGGCACCAACTACCGGACGGTGAGCGCCTCCTGGGTGAACCCGCAGGTCGACTGCAGCGCCCGTGGCATCGCGTCCTGGTGGGTCGGATTCGACGGCTGGTCGACCACGACGGTCGAGCAGATCGGGGTGGACGCCGACTGCTCGAACGGAACCCTGAGCTACAACCCGTGGTGGGAGATGTATCCGCGGGACTCGAAGTACTTCTCCGAGCCGACCGCCGTCGGAGACCACATGACCGCCACCGTCACCCACAACCGGGGGCATTCCTACACCATGACGCTGGCCGACTCGACGGCCGGCTGGACCAGGTCCTTCACCTCGTCGCTGGCGGGCGCGGGCAATGACGGCGCCGAGGCCATCGTGGAACCCATAGGCAGTGCCACGGTCCCGGCGCTGCCGGACTTCGGCTCGCTGTCGTTCACCAAGGTCACCGTGGACCACAAGCCCATGGGCAGTGTCCCCACCGTCGAGAGCACCATCGGCCGTGGCTCGACCGTGCTGGCCACCACCGCGCCGCTGAGCGGCAGCACGTTCCGGATGACCTGGTTGCACAACTGATCGGGCGTGCCAGGGGAATCCGTGGACGAGGCGTTCCCCTGGCGCGGACCCCCTGGCACGGACCCCTGGCACGGACCCCTGGCAGGACGGCTCAGCTCAGCTGTCGACCCGGCCGTCGACGCGCCGGTGGTAGGCACGCACCAGGTGGGCGTGCAGCACGTGGGCGTGTGCGGCGACGGCGGACCGCGCTCGCCAGCAGAGGACGAGGTCCCGGGTCAGCGGAGTGCCGCGGAGCGGCCGGTGCACCACTCCCGTGGACGGCGGCGACAGCGGACCGGCCAGCCCGATGCCGCCGCCGGTGCGGATCAGATGGGCGATCGCCGCCGGTTCGGCCGCCTCGTGCCGGGTGGCGGGGACGAATCCGGCGAGGGTACACGCCGCCCGCAGGGACTCGTACAGTCCTCCCAGTTCACCAGGGCCACTCGGCGCCGTGACGATCCAGTCGGCGCCTGCCAACTCGGCCAGATCCAGCTCGGGTCGACCGGCGAGCGGATGGTTCTCGGGCAGGACGACGAGAACCGGCTCGCCGGTGACGATCGGCCTGGCCTCGACGCCGTCCGGCGGCGCCGCCTCCGCGCCGGGACAGTCGATGACCACGGCAAGATCGGCGCCGTCACCGGAGAGCGCGGAAAGGGCTTCGGCGGGGGAACCCTGACGGACCGACAACCGCTGTCCCGGCCACACCGCCTGGACCGCGTCCATCAGGTCGGTCAGCAACTCGGCGGGCACGGCGGCGATCCGGCAGAGCTCCGGCTCACCGGGGGCCGCCAGTTCCGCTGCCCGCCTGCGCAATGCGTCGAACCGGTCGGTCACATCACGCGCGCCGGTGACGAAATGGCTGCCGAGTTCGGACGGCCACACCGCGTCCCCCGCGCGGGCGAACAGCGGGCCGCCGACGGCCTGTTCGATCCGGCGCAGTCGTGCCTCCAGCGCGATCTGCGAAACCTGGAGCGCTGCCGCGGCCTTGCGCAGGCTGCGCTGCTCGGCCACCACGAGCACCACGGTCAGATGGCGCAACTCGATCTGCATCGTGACCTCCCTGCCGTAGTGACGAATCCTGTCATGCCCGTCACATCTGTGGGGGTTGATCCCGGTCGCTGATCATTCGTAGACTCGCCGGATGACGGCCCCTGGCCTACGCGTCGACCTGCGCCATCTGCGCGTGCTGCTGGAGATCGAACGGTCCGGCAGCATTCGCCGGGCGGCAGCCGTGCTGAGGATCGCCCAACCCGCGCTGACCGCTCAGGTGCGGCGGATCGAACAGGCGCTGGGCGGCCCGGTGTTCACCAGGACCGGTCGTGGCATCCAGCTCACCGAGCTGGGCCGGTACGTCCTCGGCGCGAGCCGCGAGATCGTCGATGCCTTCGACGGCCTGCTCACCGAAACCGCCGCGCTCGCGGACCGGACAGCCGACATCCGGCCGGTCCGGGTGGCCGCCATGCCGGAGCTGGATGTCCACACCATGCTGACCGCGCTGACCGCGCTGCTGCCCGGCGCCGTGATCGCGACCCGGCAACTCGCCACGCTGACCGCGGGCATCGACATGCTGGCCGGCGACGATGCCGATCTGGCTCTGCTGTACGACTTCCCCGGTACCCCGATCGTCCTGCCCGAGCGGGTCGGCCGCATCGATGTCGTACCGGTCGAGCCCGCCCTGCTGGCCCTGCCGAGGCGCCATCCGCTGGCCGCGCTCGATGAAGTGCCGCTGGCCGCGCTGGCCGACGAACCGTGGATCGTCGGCGACGACCCCGACGCCAGCGGCCGTCGGCTGCTGTTCCACCGGGTGTGCCAGCGCGCCGGGTTCACGCCGAGGGTGCGGCACCGGCTGATGAACTGCGAGGTCGTGCTCCCGCTGGTGCGCCGTGGCGACGGCCTCGCGATGGTGCACCCGATGTGCATCCCCCCGGCGGACGTCGTTCTCCGTCCGCTGACCGGCAGCCCGATATTCCGGTCGATCGTGCTCTGCTGGCAACGAAACTCCGTGGTCGACGAGATCGTCGCCGGCGTCGCCGCCCAACTGGTCACGGCGTACCACGCCAGACTCAGTCTCCGCCCGGCCTACCGGCGCTGGTGGCTCACCAACCAGGGCCCGCTGCTGGCCGAGGCCGAGGCGCACACCCCGCGGCCCAAACCGTGCGTGGAGCCGGAACCGGTGCCGTGAGTGACAGGGCATGTGTCGATCCGGTAGCCGCCCGGGGGCATCCGGGCGGCACCCCACCGCTCAGGCGAGCTTCGCCGCGGCCTGCTTGATCAGATCGGCGACGACTCCCGGCTGCGACACGTAGATCGCGTGGCTGCCGGGCGTCTCGGAGACGGTGGCGCCGATGCGCTGTGCCATCGAGGCCTGCGCGGCGGGCGGGATCATCCGGTCCTCGGTGACGTGCAGGTACCAGCTGGGCTTCGCGTGCCAGGCGGCCTTCGTCACCGTGCCGCCGAGCGCGTCCAGCCCCCAGGGCACCTGCGAGTCGGCCATGAACGCCGCCTCCTGGGCGGAGACGTCGCCGGCGAACGAGTCGTGGAACTTGTCGCGGTCCAGGAAGAGGTAGCCGTTGACCGGGGGCAGGATGGGCGGCTGCGGCCCGTCGGTCGGGAACGTGCCCAGCAGCGTGTTGACCGACTCGCCCTGGTCGGGCGCGAAGGCCGTGACGTAGACGAGCGCCGCGACCTTGTCGTGGTTGCCGGCCTCGGTGATCACCGCACCGCCGTACGAGTGGCCGACGAGCACGACCGGGCCGTCGGCGCCGTCGAGCACATCGCGGGTGACCGCGACGTCGTCGGCGAGCGACTTGGTCGGGTTCTGCACGATCCGCACCTCGAAGCCGTCGGCCGTCAGCGCGTCGTGGACTCCGCGCCATCCGGCACCGTCGACAAAACCGCCGTGCACGAGAACGATGGTCGCATTCATGGCGTCTCCTTCCAGATCTGGTGGACGGGAGCGAATCTACGGACGTCACGGAGGCGGCGAATCCGTCAGATGACTGTCTTCGGCGGGCCGCGCAGTAGGGTCTGCACGTGCCGGGTCGGGTGTCGAACGTGTCGAGCGGACGCCTCGTCGGGCGTGCGCGCGAGCTGGGCGTACTTCAGGGCTTCGTCGACGCCGTGGCGGCGGACGGCGGCTCCCTGCTCGTCGTCGGCGAGGCCGGCATGGGCAAGACGTCGCTCCTCGACGCCGCGGCCGCCCACGCCGCTGAGCTCGGCATACGCGTGCTGCGCGCGTCCGGCGTCGAGTTCGAGGCGGAGGTGAGCTTCGCCGGGCTCCATCAGCTGGTCGCTCCGCTGGCCGCCGAGCTGGCCGTGCTCCCACCCGATTCCCGACGCGCGATCGGGGTCGCCGTGGGCCTCGCCGAGGGGCCCGCCCCCGACCAGCTGGCGCTGACGAACGCGCTGCTCGCCCTGCTGTCCGGTGCCGCCGACCAGGCCCCGCTGCTGGTGGTGGTCGACGACCTGCAGTGGCTCGACCGGGCCAGCGCCACCCTGTTCGGCATCCTCGCGCGGCGGCTGGGCGGCACGGGCATCGGCCTGCTCGGCGTCGTGCGCACCGGTGAGGGCAGCGTGTTCGAGGACGCCGGACTCGCCGAGATCGCCATCGGACCGCTCGACGACGACGCCGCGACGGCGGTCCTCGCCGAGGCGTTCCCCGAGCTGCCGCCCCGGGCGGCCCGGCAGGTACTCACCGAGGCTCAGGGCAACCCGCTGGCGCTGATCGAGCTTCCGGCGCACGTCGGCCCGGCCGCCGCCGAATCCCCGCTCGGCCGCACCTCCGTCGGCCGACGGCTGCAGCTGGCCTTCGCCCGGCGGATCGACGGGCTCCCCGCCGGGACGCGGGCCCAACTGCTGCTCGCGGCGCTCGACGGGACCGGCGAGCTGTTCCCGTCGATCTCGGTCGGTGAGCTCGAACCGGCCGAGCGCGCCCGGCTGATCCGCATTCATCCGGTCACCCGCGGCGTCCAGTTCCGGCATCCGCTCACCCGTTCCGCGGTCGTCGAGCTGTCGACCGAGGAAGAACGCCGCGAGGCGCATCGGCGGCTGGCGGGACGGCATCCGGCGGGCTCCGAGCGGCGCGCATGGCATCTCGCGGAGGCCGCGTCGGCGCCCGACGAGCAGATCGCGCAACTGCTGGAGGAGGCCGCGCTGCGGACGAAGGGGCGCGGAGACCCGGTCGGCGCCATCGGACTGCTGCTGCGCGCGGCCGAGCTGAGCCCGGGCCCCGACGACCACTACCGCCGCGCCATGTTCGCGACCTACCTCGGCGCCGACGTCACCGGGGATCTCACCGACCCGCAGGCACTCGTCGCCGAACACGGCGGGGGCGGGCAGGGCGGGCTGGGTCACACGGTGGCGGCCGCCGTCGCCGCCGCTGCCTACATGGTGAACAGTGGGGGCGACGTCGACACCGTCCACCGGGTGCTGCTCGGCGCACTGCGCAACACCGGCCGGCCGACAGCGGCCTGGGACGCGCTGCTCAGCGAGATCGTCTACGTCCTGCAGGCGAACTCCTCCTTCGGTTCCCGCGCCGAGCTGGTGGACGACTACTGGGCCGCCCTCGACCGGCTCGGCCTCGATCCCCCGGAGGGCCTGGCCCTGCTCGGCAACACGTTCCTCGAACCCGCGCGACGGGCCGGACCGTCGCTCCCGCTGCTCGACGAGGCGATCGCCGGCATCGGCGAGCAGGCCGACCACGCCCACGCCGTGCGGCTGGGCATCGCGGCGCTGTACGTGGACCGGATCGCCGGATGCCGCAGCGCCCTCTGGCGGGTGATCGGGCACGGCCGCAGCGGCGGCGCGGTCGCGTCGGCGATCAAGGTGTTCGTGCTGCTGGGGTTCGACGGCGTGCTGAGCGGCGACTGGGACGGCGTACTGGAGCTGGCCGAGGAGGGGCTCGCCCTCACAACCCGGCACCACTACCGGCTGCTCGGCGGCTTCCTGCAGTACGACCGGGCGATGGTCGCCGCCGCCCGCGGCGACCGCGAGACCGTCCGGCAGCTCGCCGACGGCCTGGTGGCCTGGGCGGCGCCGAACCGTATCGGCTTCGTGCTCCAGCTCGCCGCGCACGCGAAGGCCGTCGACGCGCTGAGCAACGGCGAGTTCGAGACCGCCTACCGTCACGCGGTCGAGATCTGCTCGCCCGGGACGGTGCCCGCCCACAAGCCCGCGGCGCTGTGGGTCCTGCTCGACCTCGTCGAGGCGGCCGTCCGGGCCGGGCGGACGGCTGAGGCGAGAGCGCACATCGACGACATCCGTCGATCGGGCGTCGCCGACCTCTCGCCCCGGCTCGCCCTGATCGCGGGCGGCGCGACGGGGATGACCGCCCCGGCCGCGTCGTTCCGCGAAGCGTTCGACACGGCGCTGGCGACCCCGGGTGCGAGCCGCTGGCCGTTCGCCCAGGCGCGGATCCGGCTCGCGTACGCCGAACGCCTCCGCCGGGCGAAGTCCACCACCGAGGCCCGCCACCAGCTGACGAACGCCCTCGATGCCTTCGAGCGACTCGGCGCCGCCCCCTGGGCGGCCCGGGCGCGCGCCGAACTCCGCGCAAGCGGAACACCCATCGCCCACCCCCCATCCGGTCCGGCCGCCCCGCTGACCCCGCAGGAGCGCGAGATCGCCGCCCTCGCCGCCTCAGGCCTGACGAACAAACAGATCGGCGAACGCCTCAACCTCTCCCCCCGCACGGTGAGTTCCCACCTCTACCACCTGTTCCCCAAGCTCGGCATCAGCTCGCGGGCAGCACTACGGGACGCGCTCGGAGAGGCCTGACTACCCCGGTGACTGCGGGTGCCCGCCGCCCGTGCGGCGGTCGGAGGCGTCCGGGGTGACAACCCACCGCTCGCCACACGCCGCCGCCCCGTCGGCCCTGCCGCTCCCCAGCCCCAAGCGCCTCCAGGACCTTTCATGTACATCTGTTACATTGAATACATGAGCGAGCCCGTGATTGAGTCCATGGCGGAGGTCCGCAGCCACCTTGCCGATGTCATCGACCGGGCGCGTCGTGACGAGACTCCGACGATCATCACCCGGCGGGGCAAGCAGGAGGCCGTGGTGATCGACATCGAGGAGTACCAGCGCCTCCGGCGGATAGCGGACGATGCCGAGGAGTCCTGGTTGAACAGACTGGCTGACGAGTCGGAGGCAGAGGGACTGCAGGGCTCCGTCACGCTGGAGGAGATGGCGGCTCTTCTTCGCGGCAAGGAGAGCTGATGTCCGATGGGATACGTCACGCGCTTCACTCCGCATGCCCAGCGTGAGCTGTTGAAGATCGAGCGACCCGACGCCTTGCGCATTCTGCGTCGGCTCGCCGAACTGCAGAAGGCGATGGACGGCGGCGACACTACGGCGTTCGACGTCAAGGCATTGCAGGGGCATGCGGCCCGATGGCGCCTCAGGGTTGGTGACTACCGTGTGGTCTACACCGTCGAAAACGGCCGACTGATCGTCTGGGTCCTGGCCGTGGGCAACCGAGGCGACATCTACCGCCAGATCCCTTAGCAATCCAGGCTGGTTCCCGGACTCGGACGGGTGCCCACACGACGTAGGGCCCGACCGCGGTGCGGTCGGGCCCTACGTCTGCCCTGGTGGGCGGATGCGGAGGATACGAGATTCGAACTCGTGAGGGGTTGCCCCCACCACGCTTTCCTATTCTCCTCAGTGCCGTTCACCCGGATTCGCACCCGTCCTGAACCAGCCCGCCCCGCTCTGGGTTCTTCGTCAGATCCCGAGGTCGCTCAGGAACTTGTCGGTGTATCCCAGTGGTGTCGTGCTGGAGACGGAGTCGCAGGTGGGGGACGCAAAGGTGTCGGAGCAGGGCGTGTCCCGGTCCAATGACCAGTAGTGCAGGCCGGCCAGGCCGTTGCTGACCGCGTACGACGTCAGCGTGTTCACGTCCGCGGTGGTGAAGATCTCGCTGGTGGCGTCGTTCATGCCGATCATCGGCGTCACGGCGATCTTGCTCGCCGGGATTCCGTAGGTGTGTTCCAGGTTCTTCACCGCCTGGATCGCCGACTGCGCCATCTCGCAACTGCCGGAGGTGACGACGCACACGCTGCTGGACGCGTTGCCGTAGTCCATGGTCATCAGGTTGATGACGTAGTTCGTCAGGCTGGAGCCCTTCACCGCCTGGACGACCTCGTTGCCGAGCGAGTTCACCCCGCCGTAGCTCCCGTCGGATGCGCCCAGGGTGGCGAGCGTGAACGAGAACTGCAGCTTCGGATACTGCGCCTGTGCCCCCGCCGCAGCGGCGACCAGGTTCTGAATGTCCGACTGGCTCTGGCCGCCTTCGATGTCGAAGTCGATGCCGACCAGGTTCGGGCTGGCGTAGCGGGCGATGAAGGATTCCATGCCGGCCGTCGAGGCGCAGGTGAAGGTCCCCGCCGCACCGCCGGTCGAAACGACGTAGTTCAGGTTGGCGGCGTGGAGTTGGGGCACGTTCTCCGCGGCCAGGTTGGCACCCGAGACGCCTCCCCAGGTCTCGCTGCCACAGGAGCCGGTGGCGAACGCGAGCGTGAGCGCGGGCAGCTTCGGGACGTACTGCGACACCAGGCTCCCGGAACCCACTACCGGCAGGACGGAGCCGGACGCGGCCGACTGCATCTGGTAGGTGTTCCAGTTCATGTTGATGGTGACGTCCTTGTACGGGCTGAAGAGCAGGCCGCTCACCGAGCCGGTACCGGTGCCGGTCCCCCCGCCCCCTCCGCCGCCCCCTGACGATCCGCCGGTACACGCGCCGTTGGACGTCCACGGCTGCCCGGAACCGCTTCCGCCGTTGTTCGTGGCCGGGTCGTTGCCCTGGGTCCAGTAGTTGGCGGTGTAGTCGATCCCGTTCTCGCTGGCCTGCTGGCCGCCGGTGTAGACGGTGGAGGAGCTCCACGCCGCCGCGCACGTGGCGGCCGCCTGCGCGGCGGGCGCCGTGGCCACCGCGATGACCGATCCACCGACCGCCAGCCCGAAGGCCGAGCCGGCTATGAGTGCTGAGCGAAGAATCCGTCTTCCGACCTGCATGAACCCTCCAAGGGGGAGAGGAGCTATGGCGATCGCACCGTCACCTTGTCGGTGGGCTGACAAGGTGACTCACTTTGTACGTGGGGGTGAACAGATTGGTCAAGACCATTCACCAGATTGGTACAGACCATCTCGCATGCACGGTGGAGCGGGAGCGGCGAGAACGCGCCCAACGGGACGTCAAGGTCGACCGGATCGAGCGAACAGCCCCGCGGCCAGCGGGTTCCCCAAACTGCCACCTTCCATCGGGTCGGCCAGCGGGCGTCCATCGCTTGATTGCGACCGTTGAGCTGCTCTTGTTGCCGGGCCTGATCGCGGCGCACCGGCCCGGCAGCTGAAGATGACGTCGCACCGCCGATTGTGCCCCGTCGGCCCCGCTGCCCGACGAACCCGTAGCGCGGGGCGATGCGGAACGCGGACCGTTGCCCAAATATTACCGTGCGTGTCCGATCTGCACTCTGACGGCTGTCCTGAAAGCGGTGGGCCGGAGTCATTTCAGCGGGTCGGCATCGATTCGGGAAGGTGATCGATATATATGAGACGGGCGGGTTCGAGTAGGGGAATTCTCGCCCGCTAGGGGTGATTCTTTAGCTAGCCGAATATCGGCCAATATCCTGAGGCTGGGTTTTCCCGCCCGATGCTGCGCGCAGGATGGTGAGCGCGTGCCGGCGGTGGGCCGGTCGGACCGAGGGGGTTGGCACTGTGGGGACGGACGGGACCGAGACGGCTTGGTGGGTGCAAGGGGCAGTAGCGGAGTGGTTGGCCAGGGCCGATGCGAAGGCATCCTTCGTGCTGACACTGCAGTCGACGGCATTGGCGGTGCTGGGTCTGCTTGCCAGTTCGAATCACGCGGCTTCCGGGGGTGGGAGTGTTGCCGCGAAGGTCTTGATCGTCATTGGTGTGCTGTGCATGGTGGTTGGTGTGGGATTCGCCACTTCGGCAATTCTGCCGAGTCTCGGAAAAGGCAGGGAGCAGCGGGGAACGCATCGCGACTTCATGTTCTTCGGCCATGCCCGGAACCTGGATTCGGCAGTCCTGGAGCGTGCCTTCCGGGAGAGGGATCCGTTGCCCGCGCTGGCCCGACAGGTGGTGGTGCTGAGCGAACTGGCCTGGGTGAAGCACCGGCGCGTGCAGTGGTCGCTGCTCCACGCAGTCGGCGGATGCGTGGCGTTCGGCCTCGCCGCGATCGTGGGATGACGGCTCCGGTGGGCATGGTGAACTTTCGCTCCCTGGTGCCGCCGGAA
The DNA here is from genome assembly GCF_041261405.1 of Streptacidiphilus sp. EB103A. Taxonomy (NCBI): domain Bacteria; kingdom Bacillati; phylum Actinomycetota; class Actinomycetes; order Kitasatosporales; family Streptomycetaceae; genus Streptacidiphilus; species Streptacidiphilus sp. EB103A. The sequence continues at coordinate 197,307 of NZ_JBGCAQ010000015.1, forward strand.
GCGTGGCGAGACCTTGTCGACCGCGGGCGGAGGCGGACCTATCAGCGGGGGTCGCTGTTGCTCCGTCAGGGCGAGTCGCCGGATTCGGTTATCGCCCTGGTCGAGGGACAGGTGCGGGTGTCGCAACTCAACGAGCGCGGAGACGAGTTGGTTCTGATGCTGCGCGGGCCGGGCGAGTTGCTCGGAGAGATGGGGATCCTCGTGGGGCGGCCGCGGTCGGCCAGCGTGACGGCGGCGCAGCGCTGTGTGGGCATGGTGCTGCCAGCCCATGCGTTCCGCGGCTACGTCGACCGCCACGGACTCCAAGCGGTGATCTACCAGTTGACCGTAGAGCGGCTGAACAGCCATGAGCGGCTGCGAGTGGGGCTGCTGCACAGCAGCCCGGTGGCCCGGATTGCCAGTGTGGTGAGCTTGCTGGCCGAGGAGTTGGGGAGGCCGGATGGGGACGCGGTGGTAGTGGATCTGGGGGTGGCGCGCGCCGAGCTGGCTGCCATGGCTGCGATGAAGCGGTCCTCGGCTGCAGCGGCGCTGCGCTCCCTTCAGGCGGCCGGAGTCCTCTCGCTGGCCCGGAGGCGTCTGATCGTCACCGACCCTGGGCAGCTGGCAGCGGCTGCCCGAGGGGAGGCGTACGGGAGGGCGCCTGACGTTCTGTGACCCCGCTCACGTCCGTAGCGTCCAGCGCTGGACGTTCTTGCCAGGCCGGCTCCACGAAGGTGGCTGATGCCGCGATACGCGGTGTCAGGCACGACGAGAGGAAAACTTCGTGTTGCCGTCTTGGGAACCGCTGTGGCCCTACCGGGCCGTACTCGCGGTAGACGCAAGGAACTTCGGCACGCTGACCAGCCGGGACATGCAGCGTGTCAACGTGGACATCCCGCAGCTGCTCGCGCAGGCGCTGAGCACCAGCAACGTGAGTGCGCACTGGGAACGCAGGGTCTTTGGCCAGCACACCGGCGACGGCTACGTCGCCGGTGTGGAGCCGGAGGCCCTGCCCGCGCTGGTCGCTTACTTCCCGGGCGCTTTGCGAGACGAGTTGGCGAACCGTCGGGCGGAGCGGCCCCACGAGACGCCGCTGCAGCTGAGGGTCAGCATCCACGTCGGCCCGTTGCCGGCGAGTGGTCTCGGTGAGCCGATGGTACACACCCACCGGTTGCTGGACGACGAGGCGCTGCGGGAGCTGCTGGCGCGCGCCAATCCGGCGATCACCAGTACGGCAGTGATCATCTCGCAGCGGGTCTACGAGGACGTGTTTCAGAGCGGCTGCATCGGCGGCGACGCCCTGGCCGGGCAGTTCGTTCCGCACCTGGTGAAGGTGAAGACCTTTCAGCGCCCGGCTTGGCTGCACATCCCCGGATTTGACTGGAGGCTCGCCGACCCGGCGGTCTTCGAGCGAGGGAACGGACCCGAATCGGACCCGTTGATCGACGGAGCGGGGGAGCGACCGCCGCAGTCGGCACCGCCCGGTTCGGCCGGGGTCGCCTTCACCCAGAGCGGACGGAAGAACGTCCAGGTGCGCGGCGGAATCGAGAGGCTGGAGATTCGGTGAACCGCTTCGGAGTCGGGGTGCCCAGGGAGCCAGGGAAACCGGAGGTGCCGGCCGCGCGGACGATGGTGTCGGCCGACCTGGAACAGGAGGCCGGGGCGGTCACCCCGGGGCCATTGTCCGCGCGGCAGGAGTCGGAGCCGGATGCCCTCGCGCCGTCGTCGTCGCGGACCAGCGAGGACGCCGTCACCTTCAGCCAGAACGGCGACCGGAACGTCCAGGCGTACATCCTGTTCCTGCACGGGGACTTCGTGAATCGGGTGCAAGTGCGTCCGACGGACGCTGAGTTCCTCGCCTCGGAGGAGGGGCGGTTCGTGCCGCCGCGGAACCCGAAGCAGTGGAGGTCTGGCCATGATGCCTGTCGGCGCTTCGGGGTGGTAGTGCTGAACGCCCCGTCGGGAACCGGCAGGCGGACGCAGGCGTTGCGACTGCTTCGCGATCTGGGTCTGCAGCGAATCGACGACCTTGTCCCCGAGTGGTCCAAGGTGTCCACCGGGCCGCTGCCGGACGACCAGGATTGCGGTTTCGTGCTCGACCTCTCCAACCTCCCCGAGGCGCCCGCAGACCGGTTCGGAGCCGACCTGGCAGCCTACGGGGAGAAGCTCCGCGCCAAGGGGTCGTACCTGGTGGTACTGGCCTCACCGGACGACTGGAACGGCCACTTGGCCGACCGGACGGTCGAGTTCACTGCCTGGCCGGAGTCGCCTGACGCGCGGACGCTGGTGGAGGCGGAACTCCGGGCCGGACCGGTGGCCGACCGCATCGACTGGCTTAGCGATCCGGAACTGACCCAGATCTGGTCGGGGAATCCCTCCACCCGAGAGGCCCAGCGACTGGCCGACCTCATTTCCCGAGCGCATAAGCGGGACGAAATCTCCTTGCTGGTAGACGAGTTCAGGAACTGGCCCACCGCTGTGGAAGATCTACTGCAGAAGGGCGGGACGGAAGCCCGGGATACGGTGCTGGCGATCCGTGCGACGGTGTGGGCGGGCGCCCTGCTCGATGGCGGACAGCGCAGTTCGGTGATCCGGGCCAGCGATGCACTGCAGAGGGAACTCGCCCTGGAGCGTTCATCTGCCCACGTACTCTCCGACGCGACCAGCGCGAGCAGGCTCGAGGCCGCCGGTATCAAGCTTGACGGGGAGCGCGCCCACCATGACCGGAGCAAACCGGGTCTGGCGACAGCGATCCTGCGCAGTCTCTGGAGTGAGTTCCCCACACAGAGGGACCTGATCCGGCGTTGGGCCGTCAAAGTCGTCGACGACCGGGGCATTCCCGAGGCCGACGCACGTCTCGCCGCCGAGGCACTGCGCAGCCTGGCCGTGGACCGGCGCGACCGGTCGATCCTGGACGAGCTGGCCGACCTCCAGTCCAGCCGCCGGTCCCTGGCAGTGGAGACACTCACAGAGGCAGCCGGTGCCCCCGAACTCGGCCGCTACGTCCGGGACAGGCTGCTGCAGTGGGTCAGCAACAGCAGAACCGCCGGCCACAGGGTCGACCTGGTCGTCGAGATCTGCGGAGGGAAGTGGGGCGAGGCGAATCCCGTGCTGGCCCTCACCCGGCTCGGGAAGGCCGCGGGCCGCAAGGAACTCGGATCGGAGGTAGTGAGCCGTGCGTTCCGGCAGCTGGTCGTCAAACGTCCGGACGAGGTGCGCAAGGCGGTCGGCCAGTGGCTCGCCGACCCCCGGGTGTGGGCGGACCCGAAGCTGCAGCGGCAGGTGCTTGGCGTCTTCCTAGCCGTCATCAGTAGCGACGAGGGGACCGATCTGGTCCTGGCCGACGCCGACGATCCAGCCATCCGGGAGCAGATCGTCCGAGCGTGGAGGGGCTTGCTGCGCATCGAGGGCGGCGAGGAAGCCGGGGTGGCCCAGATGCAGCGCTGGCGAGCCCGGTTCGACCAGGGCGACGTCCGACGGGAGACGGTGCAGAGCATGCTCGCGGAAGTACTTGGAGCAAGCGGATTCCAGCGGTTCTTCGACATGGTGATGATGGACGACGGTGGAACCGTCAGCCCGTTCTGGCGCGAGACGCTGCGGCGCACCCACTGGATGCCCGAGCCGCCGAGGGAGACCTCCGCACCATGAGAACCGGCGCACCCAGCATTCGGTGGGGGCGAAGGCGGGGGCGAGTGCGCGGCCGGTGGCCGACGAAGCTCCCCGGCATCGGATTCCGAGTGTGCGGGGCCGTCGCCTTCCGGCCCCCGCCCGGACGCCGGGCTGACCGTGCTGCCGCCGAGACCGCCGCTCGGCTGGCTCTGGAACACACGGGGCGGGTGATCGCGGGTGAGCACGCGCCGGACGAGCTGGAGATTGCCCGACAGCGGCTCGCCCAGGAGACCCGGACATGGCGCGAGGCCGAGGATGGCTCGGAGGTCTGCTGGCGGGCGAGGCTCACGCTGACGTTGAGCCAGGAGGACGAGGCCAGGTGCCAAAACTATCTGGATGCCCTTCGCGACGCCCGTCTGACTGCGGAGCGGGAGCAGGTTCGGCAGGACTGGATTCGGAACGTGGTGCTCGCCGCACCGAACACCGCACGTGTTTGGTGGCTGCTCAGTCACACCGGCAGTTCTCCGGCGCCCGAGTGGGAGGAATTCAGGAAGCACATTCTGCCGCTCGTCGGCGGTGTAGACGACGCGCAATCCAAGGCGGAGCGCTTCGCGCACGGGGTAGCCCACCTGTGGGACAAGCTGGGTGACGACCCGGGCAGGCATGCCCGGTTCAGCGCCACTGTGCATGACGTCCTTGACCGGATGGGGTGGACGGATACCGAGACTTGGTGGGAACAGTCGGGACTGGCAGCGAAGACAACCGCTGGCGCTGTCGCTGGTTCCGGGGTACGGCCCCGGGGCGGCGAGTCGGGAGCGGCGACATGAGACCGTCCGTGTGGCGTTGGGTCCTGGATCCGGTGACAAGTCTCTTGGCGCTGCGGATCCGGACCCAGGAGTCGACCCGCATGTCCTTCGACGCGGCCTGGCAGAACGCTCGGCTGATGCTGCACCCCGACGAGATGGTCTATCGGGAGCCGACACTGCAGCCTGCACCTCACAGCGACGACGCTGATTAGGTCCTCAGTGCGCACTGCCCCTGGATCTTGGCGCCGCCTGCCAGGGGGTAACTGCCACCTTCGAACGACGTAGGGCCCGACCGCGGTGCGGTCGGGCCCTACGTCTGCCCTGGTGGGCGGGTGCGGAGGATACGAGATTCGAACTCGTGAGGGGTTGCCCCCAACACGCTTTCCAAGCGTGCGCCCTAGGCCACTAGGCGAATCCTCCGTGGGAGAGCTTACTAGATGTTTGGGGGTGCTCGTGCACACGTTTCGCCGGGCTGACCTGGGGCTCGGTGGTGGGGGTGGCGGGGTGGGGGTGGTCACGGGGTGGGGTCGGGATCCGCTAGGCTGTTGGTCAGCCCCTCGTGTGGCGCTATCTCGCTGAACCCCCCCAGGGCCGGAAGGCAGCAAGGGTAAGTGGGCTCTGGCGGGTGCACGGGGGGTCCTGTCGTTCCCGGGGGACCCTGCGGGAGCCTCCGCCGGAACGGATGGCATCCGTATGTCAGTGGGGACCGTTATGGTCAATGACGTGTCGCTCGCTCTCTATCGCCGCTATCGCCCCGAGACCTTCGCCGAGGTCATCGGTCAGGAGCACGTCACCGGTCCGCTCCAGCAGGCGCTGCGCAACAACCGGGTCAATCACGCGTACCTGTTCAGCGGTCCTCGCGGCTGCGGCAAGACGACCAGTGCGCGCATCCTCGCGCGCTGTCTGAACTGTGAGCAGGGGCCGACGCCCACGCCCTGCGGGGTGTGCCAGTCATGTACGGACCTGGCCCGCGGCGGTCCCGGGTCGATCGACGTCATCGAGATCGACGCCGCCTCGCACGGTGGTGTCGACGACACCCGTGACCTGCGGGAGAAGGCGTTCTTCGCGCCCGCGTCCAGCCGCTACAAGATCTACATCATCGACGAGGCCCATATGGTCTCGACGGCCGGCTTCAACGCGCTGCTGAAGGTGGTGGAGGAGCCGCCGGAGCACCTCAAGTTCATCTTCGCCACCACCGAGCCCGAGAAGGTCATCGGGACGATCCGCTCGCGGACCCACCACTACCCCTTCCGGCTGGTTCCGCCCGGGACCCTGCGCGACTACCTGGCCGAGGTCTGCGGCCGGGAGGACATCCGGGTCGAGGACACCGTCTACCCGCTGGTCGTGCGGGCCGGCGCGGGCTCGGTCCGCGACTCGATGTCGGTGATGGACCAGCTGCTGGCCGGCGCCGCCGACCAGGGTGTGACCTACGCCATGGCGACGGCGCTGCTCGGCTACACCGACGCCGGGCTGCTGGACGAGGTCGTGGACGCTTTCGCCGCACAGGACGGCGCGACGGTCTTCAGCATCGTGGACCGGGTCATCGAGGGCGGTCACGACCCGCGCCGCTTCGTCGCCGACCTGCTGGAGCGGCTGCGCGACCTGGTGATCCTCTCCGCCGTGCCGGACGCGGGGGAGAAGGGCATCATCGACGCGCCCGCCGACCGGATCGCGTTGATGGAACAGCAGGCGGCGAAGTTCGGCGCCGCCGAACTCAGCCGTGCCGCCGACATCGTGAACACCGGCCTGGCCGAGATGCGGGGGGCGACCTCGCCCCGGCTGCAGCTCGAACTGATCTGCGCCCGGGTGATGCTGCCCGGCGCCTACGACGACGAGCGGTCGACCCAGGCGCGGTTGGACCGGCTGGAGCGGCGTGGGGCGTTCGGCAGTGGACATGAGGTGGCCGCACCTCCGGTGACGGCGTCCGCGCCGGTACCGGTTCTGGAGGCGGCTCCGGTACGGCATCAGCCCGTGCAGCAGGTACCTGCGGAGGCACCACCGGCCGCTGCTGCCCCTGCTCAGCCGCCCGCGGCGGCGCCGACGCAGGGCGGTGCGCCTCGCGGGGCCTGGCCGGTGCCGCGCAGCTTCCCCGCGACGGGGGGTGCGCCCAGCGCGGACCCCAGCCCCCCCGCGCCGACGGCTGCTCCCGCGCCTGCCGCCCAGCCCGCGCCGGCGCCCCCGGCCGCCCAGCAGCCGCAGACCCAGCCGCCGACCCCGCAGCAGCAGGGCGGCGCCGGGCAGGTCCGGCAGATGTGGCCGCAGATCCTGGACGCCGTGAAGGGCCGCCGCCGGGTCACCTGGATGTTGGTCCAGCAGGCGCAGGTGGCCGGTTTTGACGGCAGCACCCTCCAACTCTCGTTCGAGCACGCCGGTACCCGCGACGGGTTCGTCAACGGCGGCCATGACGAGATCCTGCGACAGGCGATCTCGGACTCCTTCGGGATGGCCTGGCGGATCGACTGCATCATCGATCCGTCGGTGGGGCGCGGCCCGGGGCCCGGTTCGGGCGGCGGGCAGCCGGCCCAGCAGTCGCAGCCGATGCAGCAGGCCGCGCAACAGCCGCAGCCGCCGCAGCAGCAGTACCAGGCGCCGCCGGCCCAGCAGTTCACGCCGCCGCCGACGCAGTCCGCCCCCCCGGTTCCGCAGCCCGCGGCGCCTGCGCAGCCGTCGCCGGCACCGCCGCCCGCGGCGCCCGTGCCGGATCCGGTCCCGCTTTCACCGGACGACGAGACGATCCCCGAGGAGGAGGCCGGCTACGGCCAAGGCATGGTCTCGGGCCCGGAGTTGATCATGAGGGAGCTGGGTGCGACCGTCATCCAGGAGATCGACCACGACCGGTGAACCCGTCGCGGGCCGAGTGCGAGGGTCGAGTGCGAGGGCGGAATGCAAGGGCCGAGTGCAAGGGTCGGGTGCAAGCGCCAAGCACGTGGGCCGAGCACGTAGGCTCAGCGGTGGAAGCCCCAGCGGATTCAGCGAGGCGAGTCAGCAAGCCGATTCAGCAGGCGGACCCAGCAACACCTCAGACAGGAGCGAACCATGTTCCCCGGTGGTGGACAGCCCGACATGCAGGCCCTGCTCCAGCAGGCCCAGCAGATGCAGCAGCAGCTTGCCCGGACCCAGGCCGAGCTGGCCCAGGCGACGGTGCAGGGTACGGCGGGCGGCGGCCTGGTGCAGGCCACCGTCAGCGGTACCGGTGAGCTGAAAGCCCTGGTTATCGACCCCAAGGCGGTGGACCCCGACGACACCGAGACCCTCGCCGACCTGGTCCTCGCGGCCGTAAGGGACGCCAACGCCGCCGCGCAGAAGCTCGCGGCCGAGCGGCTCGGCCCGCTGGCGCAGGGCCTCGGCGGCGGTGGGATCCCCGGTCTGCCGTTCTGACGCACCCCTGCGCGGACGGTGCGGACGGTGCGGACGGCCGGGTCGACGGCGCAAGGCGGTCCACCGCCTCGGACATCCATGCGCCCCCGGCGTGAATACGCCGGGTGTGTCGTGAGGCTGTGGAGGGGACCTCGGCCAGAGGATGATGGCATCCGCACCGCGCACAGCCAGCACGGCCAGCACGGCCAGTACGAGGACAGCCAGACCGAAAGGACAGGAGCGGAAGCGTGTACGAAGGCGTGGTCCAGGACCTTATCGACGAGTTGGGCAGGCTGCCCGGCGTCGGTCCCAAGAGCGCGCAGCGGATCGCCTTCCACATCCTGCAGTCCGACCCGGTGGACGTGCGCCGGCTCGCGCACGCCCTCAACGAGGTCAAGGAGAAGGTCCGCTTCTGTGCGGTCTGCGGCAATGTCTCCGAGTCGGAGCGCTGCCGGGTCTGCCTGGACCCGCGCCGGGACCCCACCGTGATCTGCGTCGTCGAGGAGCCCAAGGACGTGGTCGCGGTGGAGCGGACCCGCGAGTTCCGCGGCCGGTACCACGTGCTCGGCGGGGCGATCAGCCCGATCGAGGGCGTCGGCCCGGACGACCTGCGGATCAGGGAGCTGATGACCCGTCTCGCCGACGGCGTCGTCACCGAGCTGATCCTGGCGACCGACCCCAACCTGGAGGGGGAGGCGACCGCGACGTACCTGGCCCGGCTGCTCAAGCCGATGGGCCTGCGAGTGACCCGCCTGGCCAGTGGCCTGCCGGTCGGGGGAGACCTGGAGTACGCCGACGAGGTCACCCTCGGACGGGCCTTTGAAGGGAGACGACTTCTCGATGTCTGACACCACCACCGCCGCCATGGCGGCGCAGCGACCCGAGGAACCCGACGACTTCGCGGTGCAGATCGCGGACTCGATCGACAGCTTCGTGCTGTCCGTCCACGAGATCGCCAAGGGCGACGAGCCGGGCAGCGCCATCTCCCTGCTGCTACTGGAGGTCTCGCAGCTGCTGCTGGCCGGCGGCCGCCTCGGCGCGATCGAGGACGTGCTGCCCGAGGACCGCTACGAGCCCGACACCGGCCCGGACGCCGACGAGGACGAGCTGCGCCAGAAGCTGGCCGCGCTGCTCGCGCCGATCGACGTCTACCACGAGGTCTTCGACCCCTACGGCCCCGCGGACAAGCCCGTCCCGTGCCGGATCTCCGACGACGTCGCCGGCGTGGTCACCGACCTCCAGCACGGACTGGTGCACTACCGGGCCGGCCGGGTCTCCGAGGCGCTGTGGTGGTGGCAGTTCTCCTACCTGGCCAACTGGGGCTCCAACACCACCGCCGTGCTGCGCGCGCTGCAGTCCCTGGTCGCCCATGTCCGGCTGGACAGCCCGATCGGCGCTCCGGTCGACGGCGCGGACACCGACGACGACGGTCTGACGGACGAGCAGCTGGAGCAGCAGGCGGGCGAGCTGATGGCCGCCGAGCTGGGGATCAAGGATCTCTCGTAGCCGGATCTGTCGTGGCTGCGGCCCTGTGCCGCAGAAAGCGCGGTGATCTCGGCAGGTGAGCATCATATCCCACCATCTGGAATACCCGGGGAGCTTCCCTGCTGCTCGTTAGACTGAGCTGACCGCGCAGTAGCAGACGTGTGCCACCAGACATGCGTCGCAGTACCGGAAGATTCGAGGAGCGCACGTGGGCCTTGTCGTGCAGAAGTACGGCGGCTCCTCCGTCGCTGATGCCGAGGGCATCAAGCGCGTCGCCAGGCGGATCGTCGACACCAAGAAGGCCGGCCATGAGGTCGTCGTCGTGGTGTCCGCGATGGGTGACACGACGGACGAGCTCATCGATCTCGCGGAGCAGGTGTCGCCCTTCCCTGCGGGCCGCGAGCTCGACATGCTGCTGACCTCCGGAGAGCGCATCTCCATGGCCCTGCTGGCGATGGCGATCAAATCCCTGGGCCACGAGGCCCAGTCGTTCACCGGAAGCCAGGCCGGGGTCATCACCGACTCCGTCCACAACAAGGCGCGCATCATCGATGTGACGCCGGGCCGGATCCGTACCGCCCTGGACGGCGGCAACATCGCGATCGTGGCCGGCTTCCAGGGGGTGTCCCTGGACAGCAAGGACATCACCACGCTGGGCCGCGGCGGGTCCGACACCACGGCCGTCGCCCTCGCGGCCGCGCTGAACGCCGAGGTCTGCGAGATCTACACCGACGTGGACGGCGTCTTCACCGCCGACCCGCGGGTGGTCAGGAAGGCCCGCAAGATCGAGGAGATCGGCTACGAGGACATGCTGGAGCTGGCCTCGTCCGGCTCCAAGGTGCTTCTCGCCCGTTGCGTCGAGTACGCCCGCCGGTACAACATGCCCATCCACGTGCGGTCGTCCTTCTCGGGGCATGTCGGCACGTGGGTCCGTAACCAGCCCACAGAAGGGGGCGAAATGGAGCACGCCATCATCTCCGGGGTCGCCCACGACACGTCGGAGGCCAAGGTCACCGTCGTCGGCGTGCCCGACAAGCCGGGCGAGGCGGCGCGGATCTTCCGTGCCATCGCCGATGCCGAGATCAACATCGACATGGTGGTGCAGAACGTCTCCGCCGCCTCCACCGGGCTGACCGACATCTCCTTCACCGCGCCCAAGACCGAGGGCCGCAAGGCCATCGAGGCGCTGGAGCGGGTGCAGGAGGGCATCGGCTTCGAGTCGCTCCGCTACGACGACCAGATCGGCAAGATCTCGCTGGTCGGCGCCGGGATGCGGTCCAACCCCGGGGTCACCGCGACCTTCTTCGAGGCGCTGTCCGCCGCGAGCGTCAACATCGAGCTGATCTCCACCTCGGAGATCCGCATCTCGGTGGTGACGCGCGCCGACGACGTCAACGAGGCGGTCCGCGCCGTCCACACGGCCTTCGGCCTGGACAGCGAGAGCGACGAGGCGGTCGTCTACGGCGGCACCGGCCGCTGAGCCGGCCCTCGGCTGTATGGCAGTCAGCACTCGGCCCGCCCCTGATCCACGGACCTGATCCACGGACCAGGGGCGGGCTTTGTGTCGGTTGGGAGTAGGCGCTGACGCGGCCGCCACCGCCCCGTACCGTTGGACCGAGCCGTTGGAACGGCATGAGCAGCGAGTCGGGGGAGGGCAGCGGGATGAGGGGGCTGCTGCTCTTTTACAACCAGCACGGCCCGTACAACCATCGCCAGGGGTTGTCCGTCCAACCTTCGTGGCGGAAACGACGGGGAGCGTACTCACGGTCAGGGGCGGCCTCATGACCGCGCCCTTTCCCAATGTCCGCCGCACGGTCGAGCAGGTGGTCGAGAGCGCCGTCGACCGGGCCGGGCAGGCCGCCGCTGCCGTGGCCGCCGAGGGCACCAGCGTCGACCAGCTCACCGAGACCTACCAGGCCCACTACCGCTCGCTGCTGGGTCTGGCCGCGATGCTGCTGGACGACACCGCCTCCTGCGAGGACGTGGTCCAGGAGGCGTTCATCCGGGTCCACGCGGCCCGCCGCCGAGTGCGCGACCCGGAGAAGACCCTGGCCTACCTGCGGCAGACCGTGGTCAACCTGTCCAGGTCCACGCTGCGCCGCCGGATCATGGGGCTGCGGCTGCTGCCGAAGCCCATGCCGGACATGGCCAGCGCGGAGGAGGGCGCCTACGACGCCCTGGAGCGCGACCAGCTGCGGAAGGCGCTGCGGGGACTGCAGCGACGGCAGCGGGAGGTGCTGGTGCTCCGCTACCTGGCCGATATGACGGAGGCTCAGGTCGCGGACAGCCTCGGCATCTCGATCGGATCAGTGAAGGCGTACGGTTCGCGGGGTCTGGCGGCGCTGCGGATCGCGATGGAGAGCACGTCATGAGCACCATCAACAGCGGGGACGGCGACCGCGAGGGCCCGGAGCCCCGCGCGGACAGCGGCCGGGACGCACCCACCGACAGGGCATCCGATGCCGGGACGGGCGGAGCCGGCACGGGCGGCGGGCGGGGACCCGGGCCAGAGCCAGGCCCCGGCCCCGAGCCCCGGGCCCGGGTCCGGGTGGTCCGTCCCGGCGGAGGCAGCGCCGGAGCCCCGCCGATGCCGGTCGCACCCCCGACCGCCCTCCCGCCCTGGCTCGACCCGGCCACCGCGGCCGGACCCCCGGCAGCCGGATCAGGACCTGGATCCAGCTACTCCGAAACGGGCAGCCGCTACCCGGCGGGCCCCCGCGGCGACGCCTTCGACCCGGACCCGTACCTGGGCCCCGACGAGCGCGAGATCCGCGAGCTGCTGCACCGTGCCGTCGGCGGGCTCCAGCCCGCGCCCGGCGCGCTGGAGCAGCTGCGCCGGGCCGTCCCGCAGCGGCGGCAGCGCCGGCGGCGGATCTACGGCTCGGCCGCGCTGACCGCGGCCCTGTGCCTGATCGGCGGCCTCGCCCTGCACTCGGCGGCCGGTGAGGTGCTGTCCGTTTCAGGCCCGCAGACCACCCGGAGCTACGGGGACGCCGCCAGCAACCACTCCGCCTCCGGCGGCGCCGGGATCAGTTCCAGCCCCAGCTACTCGCCCCTGCTGCCCTATCCGAGCCTGGACTCCGGGGGCACCCTCGGCGGAGCGGGGACCTCGGGGGGCGGCAGCACCAACGCCGTCTCACCGGTGCCGGGTTCTCCGGGCAGCGGCCGGCTCCAGCCGACCGGCCAGTCCTCGGGGCAGGGCGGTACCGCCGCGCGGTACACCACGCCGTCCCCCGGCGCCCCGATCGTGCCGACCACGTCCGCGGTCACCGGTTCCTCCTCGGTGGCGAACTCGGCGTCGACCGCCCCGGCCGCGGCCGAGTGCGTCCAGTCCCAACTCGGCGCGGGCACCGCCACCGTCGCCGCCGCGGACTCCGCCGGGATCGTCTACGGCACGTTCCTGGTCACCAATGTCTCCGCGAAGACGTGCGTGGTCTCGCAGCCGGGCACGGTCGCGGTGCTGTCGGTCAACGGCACCGATCCGTCCTGGATCACCATCACCCAGCACACCGCGGGGGACCCGGCCGGCGGCCTCCCGACCCCTGTTGCCACGCCGGCGCCGGTGGTGCTGGCCCCGGGCAAGGCGTACGCGGTCGGCTTCGCCTGGGTGCCGACGACCGGTACCGGTGCGCCGAGCTGCGTCACGACCAGTCCCAGCGCCTCCGCTTCGACCGCCGGGAGCGGCGGAACGTCCGCCGCACTAAGTACGCAGTCGCAGTCGAACGACCCCAGCAGCACCACCGGGCAGCCGTCGGTGGTGCTCGGGCACACGCCGGGCGCCGGGGGCAGCGCGGTGTCGGCGGTCGTGCCGAACGCCTGCGGCGGCACCGTGTACCGTACGGCGCCGCTGGCCACAGTCGGCTGACCAGGGCCTCGACGGCGGCGGGGACAGGCCGGGGGCCCGGTCGGAGCGGCCAGGTCCGCGCTGGTTACCGTGGTGGTGTGTACCGGTTCCTCCTGACCCCCCGCTGGCTCGGCATCAATGTGTTCGCCCTGCTGGCCATCCCGGTGTGCATCTGGCTCGGCGTCTGGCAGCTGAGCCGATTCGAGCAGCGCACCCATGCGGGCGAGCACCGCACCGCCGCCGCGCTCGCCGCGGCGGAGCGGTCCGTGCCGCTGGCCCCGCTGCTCCAGGGCGCGGATCGGGAGACCGTGATCGCCAGCGACGTGGGTCGCGAGATCACCTTCACCGGGACCTATGACACCGCGCACCAACTGCTGGTGCCGCAGCGGACGGTCGACGGCAGGAGCGGCTACTACGTGCTCACGCCGCTGCGTCCGGAGGGCGGGGGCCTGGCCGTCCCGGTCGTCCGGGGCTGGACCGCGAGCCCCGCCTCCGTCCCGGCCGCGCCCGCCGGGCTGGTGGACTTGCGCGGACGGCTGCAGACCTCGGAGGACGCGAGCTCGCCCGAGGTCATCAGCAGCGGCAATCTGCCGACCGGGCAGGTGGGCATGATCAGCCCGTCCACCCTGGTCAACCTGCTGCCCTACTCGGTCTACGACGGCTGGATCGCCCTGGACGCGGGCAAGGGCGGCAACGGCGGCGCGGACGGCCCGGACGGGCTCACGGCCGTGCCGACGTACCAGCCCTCCGGCGGCAACGGGCTGACCCTGCAGGCGTTCCAGAACCTCGGCTACACCTGTCAGTGGTTCGTCTTCGCCGGGTTCGTCGTCTTCATGTGGGCCCGGTTCGCGCGCCGGGAAGTCGAGATGGCCCGGGACCGCGCCCTCGGTCTCGTCGAGGTCTGATTCGCGGTCTGAGGCGCGGTCTGATTCGCGGTCTGAGGCGCGGCCCGACGCAGGATGCGAGCGCCGCCAGCGCGAAGCCCAGCAGCACCAGCACGGCGGCGCGGGTGCCGTCCGGGCCGGGGACCAGGTGCAGGGTCAGCGTGACCGCGGCCACGCCGAGGGCGGTGCCGACGCCCCGGCCCATGTTGACCATCCCGCCGCCGGTGCCCGCCGCGGACGGCGGTACAGCGCGCATCACCAGGGTGTTGTTGGCGGGGGTGAACACCCCGAGGGAGAGTCCGAGCAGGCCCAGCGGCAGCGGGAGGACCGGGGCGGTGGCCGGCAGCACGGCCATCAGCGCCAGCGCGGCCACACAGCCCGCCATGCCGAGCCTGGACCGCACCCCGTCGTCCCAGCCCGACGGCAGCAGCCGTTCGGCCAGCGTGGCGGCGAGCGCGAAGCCCAGCGGGAGGGCCGTCAGCACCAGCCCGGCGAACAGGGCGGATTCGCCCCTGCGGCCGAGCTCCACGGGCACCAGCACCAGCGGGCCGAACAGGATCAGGTAGCCGCAGAGCCCGCTGAACAGGCCGGGGGCGATCCCGCCGGGACGCAGCAGGCTCAGGTCCAGCAGCGGTTCCGCGCGGCCGGACTGCCGTCGGACGAAGGCCCGGCCCGCCGCCACCGCTGCCGCGAGCAGCACGGCGGCGGTCCACAGCGGCAGCCCCAGCCCGGAGCCGACGGACAGGGCGAGCAGCGCGGCGGCACTGGCGGCGGCAAGCAGCAGCACGCTGTACCCGTCCACGCCGGAGCCGCCGCAGCGCTGCCGGGTGCGCGGCAGCAGGAAGTGCCCGGCGAGCAGGGCGAACACCCCGACCGGGACGTTGACGAGGAACACCCAGCGCCAGCCGACGGTGGCGACCAGCGCGCCGCCGACCGTGGGTCCGAGAGCCAGGCCGATGGCCTGTCCCGCGGCCTGCATGCCGAGCGCCGAGCGCATCCGTCCGGGCGGGGCGCTGGTGGTGACCAGGGCCACGCTGTTGGCCTGCATCAGCGCGGCGCCGAGGGCCTGGACCACCCGGAACGCGACCAGCGCGGCGAGGCCGGGCGCCAGTCCGCAGGCCGCGGAGGCGGCGGTGAACACCGCGAAGCCGTACAGGTACATCAGCTTGCGGCCGTGCCCGTCGGAGAACCGTCCGGCCGGGACGAGCAGGGCGACCAGCGCCAGCAGGTAGGCGAGGGAGACCCACTCGACGGCGGCCGGTCCGGCGTGGAACTCGGTGCCCAGCGGCTGGTAGGTGAGCGTGACGATGCTGGCGTCGAGCTGGCCCATGAACGCCCCGAAGCACACCGTCGCCACGGCCAGCCGCCAGGCCCAGGGGCGGTCCCTGAGCCGGCCGGGGCGGGGACGCTCCTGCGTCAGCAGGTCCCAGCCGCGGGGGATCGGCCCCGGCGGCAGCGGGGTGAGGTGGCCGCTGCCGGTCATGGGGTCGCTCCGGGGGGAGTCATGGGTCCATCTTATATCGGTCACAGATATAATCGGAATGCGATGTGTTCGGTAACAGACTCAGGGCCCGGGACGTGCGAAGCCCTCCCACGCGGCCGGGAGCAGATGTGCTGCCGGCCGCAACGCCGCTCTGACCCTGGCTGCCCCGCGAGCTGTCGCGGCCGCGCCTCCGCCGACCGCCACCGCTCGGGCGCCCAGGCCCGCGCAGGCGCGGCAGATTCCCGCCTGGGGGACGGGATCACCGCACTTCCCGCACTCGCGCAGTCGAGCCATGGCCGTGACCGGCGGCAGGACGGGCGGCAGTTTGCGGATCAGCCGATCACGCAGGAGGGCGACGGGGGAGTGCACCTGTGCGGGTAGGCCCGGCAACAGGGCCTGGGCGAGGTCCTGCTGGGTGCATCCTCGCTCCAGCCACTGTGCCACCAGCGGTGCGAGTGACGCCGCCTCGGGAAAGCCGAGCCGTAGTCGGGGCTCGGGGCGGAGCACCCGGAACAGCAGGGCAACGACCGAGGGCTCCCCACCGCTGCTCGGCTGCGGCTGCGGCTGCCGCTTCGTCTCGGCCTCCGGGGGGAGGGTGGGTTCTTTCTCTTGGTTCTTTGGGAGGGCGTCAGGGATTCCGGCGCCTGGCGGACCGGAACCTGGACGGGTGAGCTCCGGTGCGACCTGCTGAGGTGTGTCCCAGACGTGCGACACGCTGAGGATGGTGCCGTTCTCCTGACGGACCTTTTCGACCCGGTAGTAACCGAGCTTCGCCAGTTCCCTGAGTGCCTTGCCGACCGCCCCGCGCCCCTGTGGGCTGCGGTCGGCCATCTGCCGCCCGTCCTCGCGCCAGTCGTCCGGCCGCGACAGCAGGTCGGCGAGCAGGCCCCGGGCGGTGTAGCTCAGCCGCCGGTCCTGAAGAGTCGTGTTGGGCAGAACGGTGAAGTTGTGGGTGTGGCCGCTACGATGGATGTGCATGGGAGTTGCTGCTCCTGGTGCCGGACCCCGGGGTGTTGGTAGCACCGCCGGGGTCACCTTTTTATGGGTGAGATCTCGGACGATAGCCCACAAACCAGGTCGGTCGCCATCGAACAAACGTGGCTTTGACTATGCGTCATATTGACGAATTCAGGCCGGGGTTCACCCAGGAACAACTCCGGTCCGAGGTGTCTTCTCTCCGTGGACAGCGGTGTACTCGGCCGCCAGCCAGGGGCCGAGGTCGTCGATCAGCATGGCGAGCACGGCCGGGTCGGCGGTCGGGGTGCGGGCGGTGGCCGCGGCCAGGCGCATCTGTGCGGCACGTTCGGGGTAGTAGCGGCCGAAGACCTCGGCGGATCGGGTGAGGTCGCTGGTCCACCCACCCCAGCGAGGCATCACCAGGGTGAGCCCGCTCCGGACGATTCGACGGGCCGCGCCACGGCTGAGCGCGCGCAGGCGGTCCTCGTCCAGGTGGTCCGCTTCCCGTCGTTCGCGCCAGCGGGGAAGTGCCAGGCCCAGATCCCCGTTGGTCTCGCGGGCCAGCAGAGGGGTGGGGCGGTAGCGGGGCAGTTCGTCGGCGAGATCGTCCCCGAGCAGGGGTGTGCACAGACAGGCGACGAACCAACCGAGGTCATGGCGTTCGAGTTCGCTCAGCAGCGTGCACGTACTGAAGAGCAGCACGCCGACCCCATTGACCTGCGAAAACTCCTCGTCGATGGCAGCTTCGAGCCTGTCCGCCGCAGCCCGGTCGTCCGGGGTCGGCTCGCGTCGCAGGGCGAGCAGCAGATCGAGGTCGGACACCCCGGGGACTGCGTTGCCACGCGGAATGCTGCCGTAGAGGTAGGCGCTGTGCAGCCGGTGCCCGCGATCGAAGTTTTCCTCGATCAGCTGGCGCGCGAAGTCCACCACCGGCGCGAACTCACCCTGCACACGCCTGAGCGAGCCCTCCCGGGCGATGCATCCGTCGTCGTCCAGCCCTTCACCAGCCATAGTGGTCACTCTGGCCGAGTGGTGTCCACCGGGCGAACCCATTTAACGATCGCGCTCCGCGCCGCCCTGACCGAATGGGCGGAACCGCGGCCGGAACCTGAGCGTCGATCAGCAGCAGCGCCCCCTGGTGATCTGTGCCCGGCTCCCTGAGTATTGTTCAGATCTTCGACCACCGAGGCAGCGGGAACCGGGTCGACGCGTCAACTCCCGTCCCAGCGCAGGAGTACCGCCCGATGTCCGCAGTTCCCGGCCGCCACGCCCGTCCCCGCACGCCCTTCGGGCACCGGACCGCCGCGATCTCGGCGGCCACCTCGCTGGGCGGTCTCACCGCCGCACTGCTCGGCGGCACCGCCGCGCAGGCGGCCACGGTGACCACGGCGGGCACCACCGAGACCCCGGTGAGCAGCTACACCGTGGTCTCCGGCGACACCCTGTCCGGCGTCGCAGCCAAGGAGCCCGTGCCCGGGGGCTGGAGCGCGCTGGCGAAGGACAACAGGATCAGCTCGCCGTATGTGATCCGCCCCGGAGAGAAGCTGGCGCTTCCCGCGGGCTCGTACGTGCTCACCCCGGTCAAGGCCCAGACGTCGCCGTTCCCGGTCGCGGTGACGGTCGGCAGTGCCACCGAGGTGATCACGGTCAAGGCCAGCGGCTCCTATGCGACCGTGACCGCCTGGCAGAAGAGCGGCAGCACCTGGAAGGCCGTCTACAGCACCAGGAGCGCACGGATCGGCGCGAAGGGCATCACCAACGGCGCCACCCGCGTCCAGAACACCAACACCACCCCGACCGGGACCTACTCCATCACCCAGGGCTTCGGCGTCGGAGCCAACCCCGGCACCGCCATGCCCTACCACCAGGTCACCAGCCACGACTGGTGGGTCGAGGACCCGACCTCGTCCTACTACAACCAGATGCGCACCGACACCCAGGGCGGCTTCCACCTCACCCAGTCCGGCGCGGACGGCAGCGAGCACCTGATCGAGTACCCCACGCAGTATCACAACGCCCTGGTCATCAACTTCAACATGAACCCCGCCGTCAAGGGCAGCGGCGCCGGCATCTTCCTGCACGACCTCGGCCCCCAGGCCGGCCCCACCGGCGGCTGCGTCGCCCTGCCCGCCACCGTTATGACTCAGATCATCAAGTGGGTCAAGCCGACGGCCCATCCCGTCATCGCGATCGGCTGAAGCTCTGCGAGGCGTGGCGCGCGCCCGCTGTCGCCACAGGGAGTCGTCGGTCCGGCCGGCCGTAAGAATTCCCTCGTCGCCGACTGGGCGGTCATGGAACCTTGGACGTCATGACTTCTGACGCTGTCGTCCGGGCCCGCCATCTCGTGGCCGAGTATGTCCCCGGTGCGTTGGTCGCGATCCTCGCCGGATCGAGCGCACGAGGGCAGGCGACCAGTACCAGTGACCTGGACATCGCCGTGCTCGTCCCCGACGGTGCCGGGACCAGGCGTGAGACGCTCCGCTACAAGGGTCTACCGGTGGAGCTCTTCGTCCACACCCGGGCAGGGCTCGCGGAGCTCTTCTCCGCGGATGCTGCCTCGCGCCGGGGGACCATGCAGCACATGTACGCCGAAGGCGTCGTCGTCATCGACCAGGACGGAGCGGCGGTGCGGCTGCAGGCATGGGCGCAGGAGCTCCTGGCCGAAGGGCCGGCTGCGCTCGGCCCCGAGGCAGTCGAGACCGCCAGGTACGCCCTGACCGACGCCATCGACGATCTCGCCGACGCAGCGGACCGGTTCGAGCAACTCGCTGTGGCGGCAGTCGTTCTGCAATCCGCTGCCGACCTTCTCCTCGACCACCACCACGCCTGGTACGGAGCAGGAAAATGGTTCCCCCGCCGACTCCTCGCAGTCGACGCCGAGCGAGGAACCGCGCTGCTCGAAGGCCACCTCCGGCTCTGCGAGACCGCCGACCCGACACCTCTCCTCCTTGCCGCCACCCAGGTCCTGAACCTCGTCGGCAGCCCCCTCTCCGAGGGCTACCACCGCACTTGGCCCGGGGCCGGCCAATAACCGACCCTGAAAGCGGTATCGGCATTGCCGGTTCAGAGCCGCCAATCGAAAACGCTCAGGTTCTTGTAACCGACAGCGGACTTGCTCGAGAGCTCCGGATGAAGCGCCGCGATCTGTGGTGCAAGAGCCAACGCATGTGGGGCCACGGCAATCGGGTGCTGCTCCCCGAGAACCACGGCGTCCCAGCCGACACATTCATCGTCGCCGGTCCAGCCACTGCCGGCTGCGTAGCAGCACCGTAGCGTCGGAGGTCCGCTCAGTAGATCGTTTCCTGACAAGTCGTCACCCAGGAGGCTGAACGGCCGGTCGTCGCCTTCATCGTCGGCGCTGGGCTCCGACCTTGGTCGCGGACGTGCGCAGCCGCTTGGCCGGCACCGTGTCCCGGACCTTCAGGAGTCGGCCGGCGGCTTCCAGGACGGCACCGGTGGCGTGGCGGTCGCAGCGCCACAGTTGGGCACGGGCACGGGCACGGGCACGGGCACGGGCACGGGTGCGGGCACGGCGGTCACGGCGAAGGGTTCCCTCGTCGCCCGCGGTGGGTGCCGTTGCCACCTCTCGCACCGCGCCGAGTCCGACTTGGGACGCGGACGCGTCCGCGTGCTGCTTCTCGGCCTTCTCTCCACCCGCGATGGGACCCTCCGCTTCCGCAGCCCGCGGTGCCTGGAACCGTAGCTCACGGCGCTTCCGTCGCACCGGCCCCAGCGGCTGCCATGTAGAGGCCGCACTGCATGGGCGCACCGGGCTCGAGACCGGCTGGCGGCCCGGCCGATCGGTGGCCTGTTCTCGACGACGGACCAGTTGGTGCACGGTCAATTGTCGGTGCCTGGTGCTGTTCTGGTGGACGACACGGAAGCCGTCCGCCAACGCAACACCCTGGGGGTTGCCATGAAGTACACCCGCGTCAGGTCGCACTACCGCAATGGTCGTCGCGTGCGCGCGCACCAGCGCCGGGTCCAGAATGCCGTTCCGGCGATCGGCCTCGGCTGGCTCGCTGTCGCCGTCATAGTCGCCGTCGTGCTGTTCGGACACTGACCGGCCGCCTGCGCCAGCAGGCCCCGCGGCAAAACGGCCTGGCGCTGTTGTCCGTGTTGAGGCGGTGCCCGGCCAGGTTCGGACCCGTCCCATCCACAGGCGCGGGGTGCCGTCATGGACAGGATTGATCGACTGGCAGGGGGATAAGACGTGTTGCTGATACTGGCTGCGCTCTGGGCGCTCGGTGCTTCCCTGACCGCGCGATGCGGCGCACGCACACGCGCCGAGGGAAGCTGCAGGAACCCCGCCAAGGGTTGGTTGGCCCGCTGCCACCTGCACGGTTGGCGGCTGTTCACCGCCGCTGACCTGGGCGGAGCGGCCCGGCATTCCTGGGCTACCTCGTGGTGACCCACCACCACACGGGACGTCACGCATGAGCCCGGCCCAACGCCGCAGGCGCCGCTCACGCGGCAGCGACGAGGCGACGCTCTGGATCGTCGGCCTGATCATCGCGGCGGCACTCGCGGTAACCGTGCTGCACTGGATCGCCGCGAACTGGTGGGTCCTGGTCGTAGTCGCCGCGCTCGGCACCGCAGGTGGCGGCGGCTGGCTCTACTCGGTCCGTGCCAAGGCCCGGCTGCGTGCGGATCACCAGCAGAATCTGCGTCTGACGATGCAGGGCCCCGGCGGCCTGGACGCCATGCACCACCAGCAGTTCGAATACGCGATACGCGACCTGCTGCTACGCGACGGCTTCTCCGGCGCCCGCCGGATCGGCGGAGCCAACGACCAGGCCGTCGACGTCCTGGGCACCGACCCCAACGGCCGCGTGTGGGCCCTTCAGTGCAAGCACAAGGACAACCCGCTGCACGGCAGCAAGGTCGGCGCACCCGTGCTCTACCAACTCGCGGGCACGGCCGGGCGCGCCTACGGAGCCACTGTCCCCGTGGTCGTCACCAACGGGCTGTTCTCCACCCCGGCCAAGGAGTGGGGCCGCCTGCACGGCATCCACCTCGTCGACCGCGACGTCCTCGCCCGATGGGCCGCCGGCCCCTGGCCACTGTGGAACCTGCTCCAACGCCTCCCGCCTCCGGGACGGCTGCCGTAAGCAGACAGCACGACATCGCCGAGCGGATCAGGGCCACGATCCTGCACGCTCCCAGAAGAGTTGACACATTGTCAGTCAGCATACGTCCGCTTCCGCTTCCGGTTACGCTGATGCCTAGCGATCACGGCAACACCGCGAGAGGGAGGTCGGGCCCATCCGTGTCCGAGAACTGGATGACCGAAGTCAGCGGGGGCTTCACGGCGCCGACCAACCTGCACCCCGAGGTGCCGCATCCCGCGCGCGTGTACGACTTCCTGCTCGGCGGCAAAGACCATTTCCCGTCCGACCGCGAGGCCGGTGAGGCGATCCTGGCCATGGGCGAGGGTGGCCGCACCGCAGTGCGCGCCAACCGGGCCTTCCTGCAGCGTGCCGTGCGCACGCTGGCCGAGCTTGGCATCGACCAGTTCCTGGACATAGGAACGGGCATCCCCACTGCGGGCAACACCCACGAGATCGCACAGAAGGCCAACCCCGAGGCCCGGGTGGTCTACGTCGACAACGACCCGATCGTGCTGACCCACGCTCGCGCGCTGATGTCGGGTCCGGGCCATGGCGTCACCAGGGTCCTGCAGGCCGACCTGCGCGAGCCCGAGAAGATCCTGGTCGCACCGGAGGTGACCGAGACCCTTGACTTCTCCCGCCCCGTCGCCCTGCTGCTGGTCGCGGTGCTGCACTTCCTCAAGGACAGCGAACAGCCGGGCGAGATCGTGGCCAGGCTCATCGACGCCCTGCCGTCCGGCAGTTACGTCGTCCTCAGCCACGTCACCGGTGAAGTTCTGACGGACGACGAGGTGGCCGGCGTCGGGGTGGCCTACAGCAAGGTCCCCGCCGGGATGAACCTGCGCACCCGCGAGCAGGTGTCCGAGTTCCTGGCCGGGGTGGACCTGCTGGAACCCGGCCTCGTACTGTGCCCGTTCTGGCGCCCCGAGGGAGACCCCGCACCGGACGGTGACCGCGTCAGCATCCTAGCCGCCGTTGGCAAGAAGTCCTGAGCAGACGTGTGAGCGAGTTCCGTCGGAGGTAGTCGGACTGAGGAAGTCCCCGCGGCGATCCCTGGTCAGCGTCGCGATGAAGGCGCACGCCTGTCATCGTCCGCCGATGCCTGTCGTCGGCCGGCGGACCCGCCCAGTGGCGCCGGTGAACGCGTCGTTCGCAGCGTGCGGGCGTGACTCCGGCTACCGGAGGTACGCGATGGCGGTGATATGTCCCTGGAACCAGCGGCTTGTGCGGAGCCCGCACCCTGTTCCCGGTCCACTGCCTCAACCGTGCAGCGCGCTCCAGCCCGTCCATGGCCGGGGAGCATAGCCCTGAAATCGCTCTGACCACGGATGGTCGGCGAGGCATGCTGTAGCGATGCCCCGGCGGCGGGCGATCCAAGCGACGCGTATGAGTGTCAGGTCTGGTGCACGCAGCAGGTCAGCCAGGAGAACGCACGCAGTCGTGCGCGGTCGACGAGGGCTGCGGTGGCGCCGTAGGTGGTGTTGAGGTGTCTTCCGAGGACCACTGCGACGACCTGGCCGGCCCCTGACGCCTTCAGCGCGGCGACGGCGGACTGTACGTGGCCCCCGTGGTCCAGGTGTCGTCGATCAGCAGGACTGGTTCGCCGGACAACGGCAATGAGATGAATCGCTGTGCCGAGGCGGCCCGCCCCAGCAGGTCGGCGCGGGGAGCAGTGGTCAGTAGGTCGCGGTAACGGTCCCGGGTCACCTCGACCACGCGGGCCACTATGGTGCGTAGGCTGTACGCGGGCGCTGTAGCGCAGTTAGACACTCAACGGCTCAGTGTTCGTTCGACCCGTTACTTCTTCTTCCTCTTCTGCCTGAGCTTGCGGATCTTGTCGGGTTGATGCTGTTCGCATCGCGCCTTGCCGATCATGGCGGGCTTTTGGCAGAGTCTTCCGCTGGTAGTCCTCCAACCACACTTGCGCAGTGCCATGTCATCCCCTTTTGGCGGGCTACGCCTTGCGGCGTTGGCGTTCGCCTCAGCGTGCCCGAAGGCTCTCCACGCAGGGAGGCGCACAACCGGATCAGACGGTGCACGCGGGTGCACAGCTCCGGAGAGCGTCTGCGCTGAGAACGTTGATGCAGGTGAAGGGCTGGTTTCAGGACCAACAGGCTGCGCTTGGCCGCGAATAGGCCGCGCCGCCGCTGGTAAGTCGCATGCCCGGCCCTGGCTCTCGGCCAGCGCTTGCATTTGGACGCCGATGCCGCCACACAGCCGGACAGCCTGTCGAGGGCTCGTCGGGAGTGGGCGCTTCAGAGGAAACCTCGCTGATCTTCTCCAGAGATTCTCCACAGAGCCTCCGGAGAACGAATCAGGGCCGGCACTCCCGCAGGAGTACCGGCCCTGACCTGCTGCTTTACCGTCGGGGTGGCGGGATTTGAACCCACGGCCTCTTCGTCCCGAACGAAGCGCGCTACCAAGCTGCGCCACACCCCGGTGCAACGAGGATTACTCTAGCGGACCCGGGGCGTGGGACGAAATCCGGTTATCTGGGGGGTCCGGCGACGGTGCAGGTCAGGAGGTGACCAGAGGACGGCGTTGCCGCGGATGCGGCGGGTGCCGTGGGCGGTGATGGCGGCGGCGGGGGTGTGGGACTCCAGCACGAGGTCGAAGGGGTCGGCCGTCTTCTCCAGGTCCGTGAGGGCCTCGGTCACGCCGAGCTCCAGGAGGCGTACCCCGCGCTCCTCGGTCGTGCTCACGAGGGGGAACGTTTCGTCGCGGTTGACCGAGGGTCCGGGGCCTCGCCGAATTCCACGGCGTTGGAAATGTCGCCGGTGGGAAGCATGGCTTTCATGTCGGTTTCCTCGTCCCCGTGCGATATGTCAGGCGGCGAAAAGGACGCGGCGGGCGTGGTCGGTGTCGAAGTACTCGCGGACGGCGGTGATGAGGCCGTCGTTCACGATGAAGAAGCCGGCGCACTGCTGGTGGTAGTGGCCGCCGTCGCGGGTGGTGGCGTCCGAGGTCCACTCGACCACCACGGTGTCGCCGGCGGCGACCAGGTTGGTGGTCTTCAGGGCGACGGTGGAGGCGTCGAGGCGGCCGAAGGCGAGTCCGAGGAAGTCCTCGAAGATGCCCTTGCGGCCGTGCCAGGTGCCCGACATCGGCAGGTCGCCGCCGAGCGTCCAGGTGGCGTCCTCGGCGAACATCGCCTTGGCGTCGTCGATACGTCCGGAGCTCAGCGCCTCGATATATGCCTCGACAGCGTTCCGGCTGATTTCGGTGGTGTTCATTTCCGCCCCTTCGCAATTCCTTCTCGCTGCTGTCGACTCGAATCTACTGAGCGGCCTCCGGGGCAGGGAAAGACTTGATTTCCATCGGTCCATGCCGACACGGCATGACCGCACGCCTAGGATGGGTGCATGTCCGAACTGCGTCGCTTGCGTTACTTCCTCGCTGTCGCGGAGGAGCGGAACTTCACCCGCGCCGCCGAGCGGCTGCATATCGCCCAGCCCGCTCTCAGCCGCCAAGTGCGGGAGCTGGAGCGGGAGTTGGGCGTGGAGCTGCTCAGCAGAACCACGCACAAGGTGGAGCCGACCGAGGCCGGTCTGATGCTGCTGGAGCGCGGGCCCGCGCTGCTGGACGCCGCCGACAGTCTCTGGCGCGGGGTCCGCGGCTTCGCCGACGGCAGCCTGGGCAGCATCAGCCTCGGCTACGGCATGAGCGCCGGGTACGAGACCGCGCCGCAGCTGCTGCTCGCGATGAGCGAGGAGGCGCCGGGCATCGAGGTGTCGGCCCGGGTGATGTCCTTCGCGGACATCGTGGCCGGGGTCGCGGCCGGCACTCTGGACGTCGGGCTGGTGCGCTGCGCGCCGCCGCAGCAGGAGCTGGTGCTCACCCTGCTGCGCCTGGAGCGGCAGGGCCTCATCGTCAGCCGTGACCACCCGCTCGCCAAGGGCGGGGCGGCCGTCGGCGTGGACCCGGCCGAGCTGGACGGCGTCAAGCTGCTGCTGCACGCCCGGGACCACAATCCAGGCCACTACGACCAGATCATGGACATCTGCGCCAGGGCCGGGGCCAAGCCCGAGGTGCTGGTGCGGGGCCTGGACTTCGACGCGTCCTACACCCCGGTCGCCTCCGGCGCGGCGGTCACCATCGTCGGCGAGACCGGGCGGGTGGGTCTGCCCGCCGGGCTGCTCTGGCTGCCGCTGCTCCCCGCGACCACGGTGGAGATCCACCTGATCACCCGGGGCCCGAACCGCTCGCCCGCGATCGAGCGGCTGCTGAAGGTGGCCGCGGACACCGCCCGCCAGCAGGGATGGCTGCAGCCGCCGGTTTAGGCCGGTCTAGGTCCTGGCCACAGTGGGGGCCGCGGTAAGGGTCAGCAGGGTGGCCTCGGGCGGGCAGGCGAAGCGCACCGGGGTGTAGCGGTTGGTGCCGCAGCCGGCCGAGACATGGAGGTAGGAGTCGTGGCCGCCGGCGGAGTGCCCGGACAGGCCCTTGACCCGGCCCCGGTCCAGATCGCAGTTGGTGACCAGAGCACCGTAGAAGGGCACGCAGAGCTGCCCGCCGTGGGTGTGCCCGGCCAGCACCAGCGGATAGCCGTCGGCGGTGAAGGCGTCCAGGACCCGCAGGTACGGGGCGTGGACGACGCCGATGGACACGTCGGCGTCGGGATCGGGTCCGCCGGCGACCCGGGCGTAGCGGTCGCGGCGGATGTGCGGGTCGTCCAGGCCGGTGAACTCCAGGTCGAGGCCCTCGATCTTGAGTCGGCCGCGGGTGTTGGTGAGGTCCAGCCAGCCGGCCCCGTCGAAGCCGTCCCGCAGGTCCTCCCACGGATTGTGGATCGCGCCGACGATGCCGCGTCGGGCCGTGCCGTCCGACCGGTTCATGCCGTGGTCGCCGCTGAACATCGCGCCCAGGTAGCGGGTCGGGCTCTTCGGGACCGGGCCGTAGTAGTCGTTGGAGCCGAAGACGTAGACGCCGGGGAAGTCCATCAGCGGGCCGAGGGCGTCCAGGGTCTGCGGGATCGCCTCCGGGTCGGAGAGGTTGTCGCCGGTGTTGACGACCAGGTCCGGCTTGAGCGCGGCCAGCTCGCGCAGCCAGCGCTGCTTCCTGTCCTGGCCGTTGACCATGTGGATGTCCGACAGCTGCAGCACGCGCAGCGGTGGCGCCCCGGCCGGCAGCACGGGCACGGTCACCCGGCGCAGCCGGAACGAGCGCACTTCGTAACCGGCGGCGTAGGCCACGCAGGCCGCGCCGGTGGCGGCGATTCCCAGGGGTACGGCGTAGAGCGGTCGCATCCGTCCATGGTCGCAGAGTGCCCGCGGGAGTCGGGCACCGGTCTTGGCGACAGGCTGCGACCGCTGGTGCTCATTGGCAGGGCGTCGGCTTGTCGGGGATGCGAGACTTGCGTACATGACCACGACGCTCAAGAAGCAGCTGCAGGAGGACCTCACGGCCTCGATCCGGGCCAGGGACGAGCTGCGCTCCGGCACGATCCGGCTCACCCTGTCCGCCATCACCACCGAGGAGGTGGCCGGAAAGGTGGCGCGCGAGCTCTCCGACGAGGAGGTGCTCAAGGTGATCACCCGTGAGGCGAAGAAGCGCCGTGAGGCCGCCGAGGCGTTCGAGGCCGGCGGTCGTTCCGAGTCGGCGGCGCGCGAGCGGGCCGAGGGCGAGCTGCTGGCGGCGTACCTGCCGAAGCAGCTGACGGACGAGGAGCTGACGGAGATCGTTGCCACGGCCGTCGCCGAGGCCCGGGCCGCCGGCGCCGAGGGACCGCGCGCGATGGGTGCGGTGATGAAGCTGGTGAACCCGAAGGTGGCCGGGCTGGCCGAGGGCGGCCGGGTGGCTGCGGCGGTGCGGCAGGCCCTGGCGGGCTGAGGGTCGCGTGAACGCGCCGGAGGGGCGCCCGATGGTATCGGGCGCCCCTCCGGCGTTGCTGCGGGCGTGCGGGTCCGCGGACGGGACTCAGTGGGTGGTGATGCCGGTGGTCCCGGCGGTGAGCCCGATGATGCCCGTGGTTCCGGTGGTCGTGGTCCCCGTGGTCCCCGTGGTGGCCGTCCCGGTGGTCCCCGTGGTCGTGGTCCCGGTGCCCGCCGTGGTCCCGGCGGTGGTGCCCGTGGTGGTCCCGCCGGTCTTGTTCTTGTTCTTGTCCTTGGCCTGCTGGGCCTTGGTCTTGACCGGGGCAGGAAGGCTGACGGTGTGGAAGTACTCGAAGCCGACGCCGCTGAGCGCGTCGTTCATGGCGTCGTGCCAGATCGGGCCGGCGATCGTGCTGCCGAAGACCTCGTTCTTGCCGTAGGCGGTGCCGCCGATGGTCTGGCCGTCGTAGAGCGGGGTGATCGTGCTGCCGGTGTCGCTGACCACGGTGGCGCCGGACAGCTGCGGGGTGAAGCCGACGAACCAGACCTGCTTGTGGTAATCGGTGGTGCCGGTCTTGCCGGCGCTGGGGCGGCCGTCGGTGAAGCCGTCCGCCGCGCCGGTGCCGTCCTCGACCACACCCTTGAGCATGGTGGTGATGGCGTCGGCGGTGCTCTGCTGCATCACCGAGTGGCAGTTGGCGGAGGGGACCGCCAGGCTCTTGTGGTTCACGTCGGTGATCGCGGTGATCGCGGTCGGGGAGCAGTAGACGCCCCGGGCGGCGAAGGTGGCGTAGACGTTGGCCATCTGCAGCGGGGTGAGGCTGTTGGTGCCCAGCGTCAGCGACTGGACCTGCTGGATCGGGGCCAGGGTGTGCGTACCCGTGCTGTAGGTCGCCTGGCTGGTGATGCCCATCTTGGCCATCATCTGCACGACGTTGCAGAGCCCCGCGTCCTTCTCCAGCGGCACGAAGTAGGTGTTGACCGACTTGGCCATCGCGGTCGGCATGTTGAACGGGCCGACCAGGGTGGTGGAGTCGTTCTGGTCCGGCGGGTTGGTCACCGCGCGCAGATTGTTGCCCTTGCAGTCCGTCATCGCCGGGTACGGCTCCTGGAACGGGGCGTCGTAGGTCTGGTCCATGCCGATGCCGTTCTCCAGCGCGGCGGCCGCGGTGATCGGCTTGACGGTCGATCCGGTCGGGAAGCCGCCGCCTCCGCCCATGGTGCGGTCGACGTTGTAGTTCAGCGTGGTGACGCCGGCGCCGGAGCCGTTGCCGTACGGGCGGCTCTGGCCCATGCCCATGATCTTGCCGGTGCCCGGCTGGATGATGGACATCGCCGTCGCGGCCTTCTCGTCGGCGTGGACATGGGAGCTGACCGACCGCTGCAGGGCCGTCTGGACCTTGGGGTCGATCGTGGTGTGGATGTTCAGGCCGCCGCGGTCCCACAGGGCCTGCCGGGCCGACGAGGTCTTGCCGAAGACGGGGTCGCTCAGGAAGATGTGCTCGACGTAGTCGCAGAAGAACTGCTCGCCGTTCTTGGCGGTGATGCAGCCCTCCTTGGGCCGGCTCACCTTGAGCCCCAGCGGCTTGGCCTTGTAGACCGTGGCCTGCGCCGCGGTGATGGAGCCGTACTTCGCCATCGCGTCCAGGACCTCGTTGCGGCGCGTGGTGGCCACGGTCGGGTATTCCATCGGGTCGTAGTTGCTCGGCGACTGCACCATGCCCGCCAGCATGGCGGCCTGGGGGACGGTCAGCTCGCTGGCGTGGACGCTGTAGTAGCGCTCGGACGCGGCCTCGATGCCGTAGGCCTGCTCGCCCCAGAAGGTGATGTTGAGGTAGTCGGCGAGGATCTGGTCCTTGGTGAGGGTCTCCTCCAGCTTGATGGCGACCTTCAGCTCGGAGATCTTGCGCCCGATGGTCTGTGCCTGGGCCTCGCGCACCTTGGTCGGGTCGTTGCCGGCCAGCTCGACGTTCTCGTTCTTCACCAGCTGCTGGGTCAGCGTCGACCCGCCCTGGGAGGCGCCGGAGGAGGCGTTCTTGGTGAGCGCGCGCAGGGTGCCCTTGAGGTCGATCGCGCCGTGCTGGTAGAAGCGGTTGTCCTCGATGTCGATCAGGGCCTGCCGCATCACCGGGGCGATCCTGCTGAGCGGCACCACGGTGCGGTCGCGGGCGTAGACCTTGGCGATCACCCCGCCGTTGGCGTCGTAGATGGTGGACGCCTGGGACAGGGTCGGTGCGGTGAATTCCGCGGGGATCCCGTTGAACGAGGTCGCCGCCGACTTGGCGCTGAACCCGAGGGCCCCCACGGCGGGCAGGGCAAGCCCGGCCACCAGTGTGCCGGCCAGCACACTCGCGCCGACCAGGTTCAGACCGAGACCCACCTTGTACAACGGAGACCGAGAGCGCTTCGCCATGGGGAGCACCTTACGACGCGTTACCCGGACAGGCGGGCATCTGTTCGCCTACTCTTGTCACAAGCTTGCGACAAGTTCCCGAGCGCTCACTCAATTCACTCGTGTGGGTGATGAGATCTGTCCGGATCGCGGTCATATGCCAGGAACTGAGCCAGGAAGGGCAGTGTCGTCCAGGTCCCCGAAGCCTGTACGGCCCTCCAACCTGCACTCACTCCAGTGGGTGATCTATTCCGCACGCATAGTCCGAACGGGCCATACAGGATTGGGCCCCAAGGGGCTGTTGCAACCTGCTCTTCTTCCGTAACGTCCTCAACTGGCAACAGCGAATATGCCGTTGCCGCCGTGGGGGAGCCTCGATTCGGGAGAGGACGGCACCAGCATGGGCTGGGTTGACGACTGGAGTGCGCAGGCAGCCTGCCGCACCAGTGATCCGGACGAACTGTTCGTTCAGGGGGCGGCACAGAACCGCGCCAAGGCGGTGTGCACCGGTTGCCCGGTGCGTACCGAGTGCCTGGCGGATGCCCTCGACAATCGCGTCGAGTTCGGCGTGTGGGGGGGAATGACGGAGCGCGAGCGCAGGGCACTGCTGCGCCGCAGACCAACGGTGATCTCCTGGCGGAGATTGCTGGAGACCGCTCGTACCGAGTACGAGCAGACGTTCTCCATCGGAGATCCGGACTACGCCGAAGCAGGCTGAGCCGCGTTCTGCCGCTCCGGCGGTACGAGCAGGCGCAGTCCCGCACGGCTACTCCACGCCCCGTGTCCGGCCGCAATGGGCCGGGCCACGGGCGGCGTTCGTCCTGCCGGCGTCCGCGTTCTGCCGGCGTTCGTCCTACCGGGGTTCGGCGACGGACCGGCGGCGCGTTCAGCCGCGGTCTCAGCCTGCCGCCAGACGCTCGCCGATTTCCCGCAGACCCTCCAGGTCGTGCACGTCCCCGGCCAGCGCGGGCACCTCCACCAGCGGCACGTCCGGGTAGATCGATACGAAGCGGTCCCGCATCCGGCGTTCGTGGGTGATGGTCCTGACCCGGTCCGCGTGCAGCCTGAGCAGCCCGGCGGCCAGAACCTCCGACTCCTGGGCGGAGGCACTCCCCCCTGCCTCGCCGTCGGTCTCGCCCTCCGTAGCGTCGCCCTCCAGAGTCTCCGCAGCCGCCAGCGCCCGCTCCGCCGTCAGCTGCGGCGCACCGGTACGGTGCACCCGGTTCAGCACCAGGCCGGCCAGCGGCATCCGGTCCGTCTCCAGCCGGTCCACGAAGTACGCCGCCTCGCGCAGCGCGTCCCGCTCGGGTGCGGCCACCACCAGGAACGCCGTGCCCGGCGCCTGGAGCAGCTGGTACGTACGGTCGGCCCGCTCGCGGAAACCGCCGAACATCGAGTCCATCGCCGCGACGAAGGTCGACACGTCCTGCAGCACATTGGCGCCGAGGATCTTGCCCAGCACGCCGGTGAACATGTTCATCCCGACGTTGAGGAACTTCATCGCGCTGCGCCCGCCGACCTTCGCCGGCGCCATCAGCACCCGGATCAGCTTGCCGTCGAGGAAGGAGCCGAGCCGGTTGGGCGCGTCCAGGAAGTCCAGCGCCGAGCGGCTCGGCGGGGTGTCCACGACGATCAGGTCCCAGCTGCCGGCGGCCTGGAGCTGGCCCAGCTTCTCCATGGCCATGTACTCCTGGGTCCCGGCGAAGCCGGAGGAGAGCGACTGGTAGAAGGGGTTCTCCATGATCTGCCGGGCCCGCTCGGGGTCGGCGTGGGCGAGCACGACCTCGTCGAAGGTCCGCTTCATGTCCAGCATCATCGCCTGCAGCTCGCCGGGCCCCGCGACGTCCTTGACGACCCGTGGGGTGTTGTCCAGCTCGGTCAGGCCCATGGACTGGGCAAGCCTGCGGGCCGGGTCGATGGTCAGCACGACGACCTTGCGGCCGCGCTCGGCCGCGCGCAGCCCCAGCGCGGCGGCGGTGGTGGTCTTGCCCACGCCGCCCGAGCCGCAGCACACCACGATCGCCGTCGAGGGGTCGTCGATCAGCGCGTCCACGTCCAGCGCCACACCTGCCAGCGGGTCCGTCTTCTTGGTCGGTGCCGTCATGCCGCCCCCTCCTCCTTCAGCGCCGCCGCGAGCCGGTAGAGCCCGCCCAGGTCCACCCCGCCGCTCAGCAGCGGGAGTTCGTAGGTGGGCAGTTTCAGCGCCTGGACGTCGGCCCGCTGCTCGCGCTCCAGCAGCACCCGGGCCGCGTGCTCGCGGCCCTGCGCCAGCAGCGGCTCCACCAGCTTCCTCGTCGCGGCGGGCACGGTCCTCCTGGCTCCGCCGCCGGGACGGGCGCCGACACCGGCGTCGGCCAGGGCCAGCCCCAGCTCCTCGCGGTGGTCGCCCGCCCGTCGCCCACCACCACCCTTGTCCGAGGCGCTTCGCGCCGCACCTACGTCTGCCGCGAGTATCGCCGCTTCGTCCAGCATCGGGGGCCGGACCATGTTGACGAACACCCCGCCGACCGGCAGTCCGGCGGCACGCAGCTCCGCGACGCCGTCCACGGTCTCCTGGACCGGCATCTCCTCCAGCAGGGTGACCAGGTGGACCGCCGTCTCCGGGGACTGGATCACCCGCATCACTGCCTGCGACTGGGTGAAGACCGGCCCGAACCTGGCCAGCCCCGCGACCTCGGTGTTGATGTTGAGGAAGCGGCTCACCCGCCCGGTCGGCGGCGCGTCCATCACCACCGCGTCGTAGTGCCGCCGCCCGTCCGGCCCCTTGCGGCGAACGGCCTCGCAGGCCTTGCCGGTGAGCAGGACGTCGCGGAGCCCGGGCGCGATGGTGGTGGCGAAGTCGATGAAGCCGACCTTGCGCAGGGCCTTCCCGGCGCGGCCGAGCTTGTAGAACATCTCCAGGTACTCGAGCAGAGCCTGCTCGATGTCGATGGCCAGCGCGAAGACCTCTCCCTCGCGCCCGCCCTCGCGCCCGCCCTTGGCCGTGCCGCCGCGCGCTCCGCTACGGCCGAGGGCGCCAGGGCCGACGCTCGCGACCCTGCGCTCCTCGTAGGGCAGCGCGGAGATGCCGAACAGTTCGGCGATGCCCTGCCGCTCCTCGACCTCGATCAGCAGGGTGCGCTTGCCGTCGGCGGCCAGGGCCATGGCCAGGGCGGCGGCGACGGTGGTCTTCCCCGTCCCGCCCTTCCCGCTGACGACATGCAGCCGTACCCCTTCCCAGTCCGGCATGTGCGTCTCCGTCCGCTGGCTGTTCCCGGGCAAATCGATGGCTCTGGGTCCGTGCGTCTTCTGGCGAGCGTAACCAGGCGCCGTCCCGACCGTCGGGAGACGCCTTGCCACGGTGAGACGTTTGCACCTCTTTGTGTCGCAGATCACAAGGCATGGGCGGGGGCGGCGACCCGTTAGAGTCCCCTCATGACCAAGTGGGAATACGTGACCGTGCCGCTGCTGGTGCATGCGACGAAGCAGATCCTGGACACCTGGGGCGAGGACGGCTACGAGCTCGTCCAGGTCGTGCCCGGGCCCAACCCCGAGCAGCTCGTCGCCTACCTCAAGCGCGAGAAGCCGGAGAAGTCCTGATGGCCGGCCGGGTCGAGGCGAAGCTCGCCGAGCTCGGGCTGGAGCTGCCGCAGGTGGTGCCGCCGCTGGCCGCGTACGTCCCCGCCGTGCAGGCGGGGGAGTTCGTCTTCACCTCGGGCCAGCTGCCCATGGTGGACGGCAAGCTCGCACTGACCGGGAAGGTCGGCGCGGAGGTCACCGCGGAGGAGGCCAAGGCACAGGCGCGGATCTGCGCGCTGAACGCGCTGGCCGCGGTGAAGTCCGTGATCGGTGACCTGGACCGGATCGAGCAGGTCGTCAAGGTCGTCGGCTTCGTGGCCTCGGCAGCGGACTTCACCGGGCAGCCGGGCGTCGTCAACGGGGCGAGCGAGCTGCTCGGCGAGGCGCTGGGTGCCGCCGGGGTGCACGCGCGGTCTGCGGTGGGGGTGGCTGTGCTGCCTCTGGACGCGCCTGTTGAGGTGGAGATTCAGGTTCGGGTTTCGGAGTAGCGCTCACGTTTGTGGTGGGCTGATGTTCGCGCAGTTCCCCGCGCCCCTCAAGAGGGGCCCGTACGATCCCGCCCATGAGTGCTGAGTTGCCTCCGGGCTGGGCCGAGCGGATTGCCGCGTTGGGGCGTGGGGAGCTGGAGCCGGTGCTGCCCAGGCCCGCGGCGACGGTGGTGCTGCTGCGGGCGGGCGCCGCGGGCGCGGAGGGGTACCTGCTGCGGCGCCGGACGTCGATGGCCTTCGCCGGGGGGATGTACGCGTTCCCCGGCGGCGGCGTCGACCTGCATGACGGCACGTCGGACCTGGGCTGGGCCGGTCCGACGGCTGCGGAGTGGGGCGCGCGGCTGGGCTGCGCGCCGGAGCTGGCGCGGGCCGTGGTCTGCGCCGCGGTGCGGGAGACCTTCGAGGAGTCCGGTGTGCTGCTGGCCGGCGCCGACCCGTCGTCCGTGGTCGTCGATGTCAGCGGCGACGAGTGGCGCCGGGACCGGGAGGCGCTGGAGGGACACCGGCTGACCTTCGCCGAGTTCCTCACACGCCGGCGGCTGGTGCTGCGC
Organism: Streptacidiphilus sp. EB103A; assembly: GCF_041261405.1. Classification (NCBI taxonomy): domain Bacteria; kingdom Bacillati; phylum Actinomycetota; class Actinomycetes; order Kitasatosporales; family Streptomycetaceae; genus Streptacidiphilus; species Streptacidiphilus sp. EB103A. The sequence goes on from NZ_JBGCAQ010000015.1 coordinate 231,618, forward strand.
AGCGATCTGCTGCGCGGCTGGGCTCGCTGGGTGACCCCGGAGTTTGAGGAGCGCCGCTACGACACCTGGTTCTTCGTCGCGGCCGTGCCTCAGGGGCAGCGGACCGCGGAGGTGCCGGGGGAGGCCGACCGGGTGGAGTGGCTGGCCCCCGGCGAGGCGGTGCGGCGGGTGGAGAGCGGCGCCTACCGCATGCTGCCGCCGACCATCACGACGCTGCGCGAGCTGTCCGCGTACGCCGATCCCGGCGCGGCGCTGGCGGCGGCGGACCGGCGGCGGGTCGAGACGGTGATGGCCGAGGCGTCGTTGACGGAGGGCGGACGGGTGACCATCCGCTGGCCGGGGTATCCGGAGCTGACCATGGGAGCGGGGAAATGAGCGGGACCGTAAACGGCGCTTCGGGCGGTGTTTCGGGCGGCATCGCAGGTCAGGCCACGGAGCGGGCGTTCTGCGTGCTGGCCCCCAACGCCTCGCCGATGACCCTGGACGGCACCAACACCTGGATCCTCGCCGAGCCCGGCTCCGAGCTGGCCGTGGTGGTCGATCCGGGGCCGCTGGACGAGGGCCATCTGCGCGCCGTCCTGGACCGGGTCGAGCAGAGCGGTCGCCGGGTGGCGGCCACCCTGCTGACCCACGGCCACCCGGACCACGCCGAGGGCGCCGCGCGCTTCGCCGAGCTGACGGGCACCGGGGTGCGCGCCCTCGACCCCGCGCTGCGGCTCGGCGACGAGGGGTTGCGGGACGGCCAGGTGCTGGAGATCGGCGGCCTGGAGCTGCGGATCGTCGGCACGCCGGGGCACACCTCCGACTCGCTGTGCTTCCAGCTCCCGGCGGACGGGGCGGTGCTGACCGGCGACACCGTCCTGGGCCGCGGGACGACGGTGGTGGCTCACCCGGACGGGCGGCTCGGCGACTACCTGGACTCACTGCGCCGGCTGCGGACGCTCGCGGCCGAGCACGGCGTGGGCACGGTGCTGCCGGGGCACGGACCCGTGCTCGCCGACGCGCTGGCGACCGTCGAGTATTACCTGGCCCACCGGGCGGCGCGGCTGGCCCAGGTGGAGACGGCTGTCGAGGCCGGCCTGCGGACCCCGGCGGAGATCGTCGCCCGGGTGTACGCGGACGTGGACCGGGCGCTGTGGCCTGCGGCGGAGTGGTCGGTGCGGGCGCAGCTGGAGTACCTCAACGAGCACGGGCTGATCTGACCCGGTCCGACAGCCCGGTCCGACAGTACGAGGAACTACTCGAACAGGTGAAGGGGTGCGGCCGAGTGGCCGCACCCCTTCTGCGTTCCTGAGGACTGCGTCGTCAGCGCGAGCGCCGGGCCAGCCGCTCCACGTCCAGCAGGATCACCGCGCGGGCCTCCAGCCGCAGCCAGCCGCGGCCGGCGAAGTCGGCGAGAGCCTTGTTGACGGTCTCCCGGGAGGCGCCGACGAGCTGCGCCAGCTCCTCCTGGGTCAGGTCGTGGACCACGTGGATGCCCTCGTCGGACTGGACGCCGAAGCGGCGCGACAGGTCCAGCAGCGCCTTGGCGACACGCCCGGGGACGTCCGAGAAGACCAGGTCCGACATGACGTCGTTGGTCCGCCGCAGGCGGCGGGCGATGGCCCGGAGCAGCGAGATGGCCACCTCGGGGCGGGTCGTCAGCCAGGGCTGCAGGTCGCCGTGGCCCAGGCCCAGCAGCTTGACCTCGGTCAGCGCGGAGGCCGTGGCCGTGCGCGGTCCGGGGTCGAACAGCGACAGCTCGCCGATCATCTCGCTGGGGCCGACCACGGCCAGCATGTTCTCCCGCCCGTCCGCCGAGGTGCGGTGCAGCTTCACCTTGCCCTCGACGATGACGTACAGCCGGTCGCCCGGGTCGCCCTCGTGGAACAGGGATTCGCCGCGCGCGAGCGTGGTCTCCGTCATGGAGGCGCGCAGTTCGGCAGCCTGCTCGTCGTCCAGAGCAGTGAAGAGCGGGGCGCGCCGCAGAACGTCGTCCACTCGGTCCTCCTTGTCGGCCGTGCAGGCTTGAGGTGCGATCCCCATCATGCCCGACCGGGAAACAGTGCGATCAATCACAACAAGTGTGGCGTATGGACACCGGGGATTTGCACCGGGGTGCTCGTCGGAGCGCCCACGAGTCATGATCGGGCATGGTGGCGCGGTGCGGCGGGACTTTGCCGGGACTCGCGGCGCCGGGGGTCAGAGGCGGTCGTGGACGGGACGGAAGCGCGCCGGGGCGGCCGGGGTGGGGGTGGCGTCGGCGCTGGGGGACGGGGCCGGGGGCCGCGACGGGGACGGGGACGGGGTCGCCGACAGCGCGGGGGGAGTCGGACGGGATGAGGACGGGGACGGAGCAGGTGGCGGGGAGGCGCTGGGGGACGGCGACGGTTTGGGGCTGGGCGAAGGACTCGTGCTCGGGCTCGGGGCGGCGGCGGACGGGCTGGGGCTCGGCGACGGGCTGGGGCTGGGGCTCGGACTCGGACTCGGGCTGGGGCTCGGGCTGGCGATCGCGGAGAGGAAGGAGCGGTATGCCTCGCTCGACCACGGGTTGGAATCGCACTCCCAGACGCCGTGCGGACAGTAGTCCGTGACCGTCTGGTAAAGCGTGTCGTGCGTGGCCATCCAGGCGAGCATCTGCCGCATGTAGTCGGGGTCGTCGCCGTAGTGGTAGAGGCCCCACTCGGGGTACGAGACCGGCTTGTGGTGTGCGGCGGCGAACGTCACCTGCTGCTGGAGCCCGTAAGGCTCCGTCACGAAATCCTGGAAGCTGGAGCCCGGCTCCATGTCGTAGCTGTCCATCCCGATCACGTCGGTGACGTCGTCGCCCGGGTAGCACTCGGTCCAGGGGTTGTCGTCGGGCCCGCGGGTCGGGTCGAAGTCGAAGCGGAACCGCTGGCCGGGGACGCTGCGCATGGCGGTGACGATGCGGCGCCAGTAGGTCCGCCAGTTGGCCGGGTCGGGGTGGCAGCGGCTGCTGTACGTGGTGCCGTTCATCTCCCAGCCGAGGGTGATGACGGTGTCGGGGGCGCCCAGCGCGACCAGGCGCCGGGCCAGCTCCAGGAAGTGCCCGTCGAAGGCGCCTGCCGCACCCTGGGCGAGCAGGTAGCGCACGGTGTCGTCGTCGAGGTCGCCTTCGTTGGCCTGCTGCATGGGGACACCGAGGATGAGCATCCGGTCGGGCGCCGACGTCCGCCATTCCGCCCAGGGCGCGAGCAGGGTGATGCTGCCGTCGATGTCCTGCCAGTGGTTGCCCGGGAGATAGGTGTGGCCGACCTGGACGTGGGCGTGGTTGAGCCAGCTCGAGAACTGGTCGATCCGGTCGTCCGACTGGTCCGAACCGAGGAACGCCCCGAACGGGACGGGATGGGACGGCAGCACGATCGGCTGCGGGGGAGCGGGAGCGGGGGCGCTCGGTGAGGGGGAGGGGGTCGGCGACGGTGAGGGCGACGGCGTTGGTGAGGGCGAGGGGGACGAGGAAGCTGAAGGCGACGGCGATGCGGGTACGGACGGGGGCGATGCCGGCGACGGTGACGGGCTGGCGCTGGTCACCACGCTGGGACTGGCTGCCACGCTCGGGACGGGGACCGGGACCGGGACGGGGATGGGGACCGGGACGGGGACGGGGATGGGGACCGGGACGGGGACGGGGATGGGGATCTGGCTCGGGCTGAGGCTGGATGTCGGGATGAGGCTGAGGGTCGGGATGGGGCTGGGGGGCGGCGTAGGGCTGGGGGTCGGCGTAGGTTCTGTGCTGGCACTGGCTACGGGGTTGGCGCTGAACCCCGCACTCGGCCCGGGCCCCGGGCCGGGCACTGCGCTCGGCACCGGACTGGGGCTCACCCCCGCAACAGGCACAGCGCCCTGACCCCCGCCCGCGCTCGGACTCGCGCTGGCGGCCGCACTCGGACCCGCACTGGCACTCGCGATCGCACTCGGACCGACACCCGGGCTCGCGCTGGCGCTAGCACTAGCGCTGGCCGTCGCCCCCGCCCCGGCGCTCGCACTGCTGCTTGCGCTCCCACTGCTCTCCGCGCTCGCGCTCACACCTCCGCCGGTCCCCCCGCCCGCGCTCACACTGGCCCCCGTGCCGGCCGAGGCCCCCGTGCCGGCCGAGGCCCCCGTGCCGGCCGAGGCCCCCGCGCCGGCCGAGGCCCCCGCGGTGGGGGCCTCTCCCGCCGTGAGCGCGTCGCCGTGCGACGGCCGCCAGGCGCCCACCTCCCGCAGGTACGGGGCGTGCAGCAGTACGGCGATCACCGGCAGGGCGATCGTCAGCATCGCGATCGCGAGACAGGCGAGAGGTGCCAGGCGGCGCTGCGACATAAGACCGAGCCTAAGTTATGACGAATTGTCAGTAATTGCGGCGCGCCGAAACTCTGACGATCACTCTGCCCGACCTCTTCGCCCAGAGCTGACACGCCGTGCCGGGACCCCGGTCCAGGGGGAGGATGGAGCCATGGCCAATCTGCGCGCAGCGCTGACGCGTCCGCACTCCTCCGATTCGCCGCTCTCGCTGTGGTCCAAGGACTCGGTGCTCTCCATCGGCTCGGTCGGATCCGTCCTGTCCATCGGCTCGGTGGGGTCGGTGCTCTCCGTCGGGTCCGTCGGGAGCGCGGTGTCACTGCTCTCGGTGGGCTCCTGGCTCAGCACCGGATCGCTGCTGTCCGCGCAGTCGCGGTGGTCGATCATGTCCTGGCGTTCCACCCTGGGCCTGATGGCGGCCGGGGCCGCCGTGACCGCGGTCAGCCGGCGCGGAGCTGACGCAACGTCCACCCCGACCCGGACGGGTCGAGGGAACGGGTGGCGTCGGTGAACACCTCGGCGGCCCGGCGGTAGGACAGCCTGGCCCGACCGGTGAGCGGGCAGCGGTCCGTCGCGGGGGTGCCGGCCGGGGCGCGGCGGTCGGTGAGGAACACCGGCCCCGCCGTCCGGCTGAGCAGCAACAGCGACAGTAGCCGTCCGGTGCGGGGCCCCCAGCGCAGTTCGGGGCGATCCGCCCTGCCGCGACGACGGTCGAGGTCGAGATTGGCGATGTTCAGGGCGAGCACCCGCTCGATCGGGGCGCCGGTGTCGTGCAGCAAGTGCCACAGGGCCTGCTCGCGCAGCGGTGCGCGGAGCGCGAGCACCGCGCGGATCTCGTCCTCGCTCAGGCGGGCCGGTGCCGCAACAGGCGCGCTGGGGAGGGGTTCGGCCCCGGCGAGCGGATCGGTGGTGATCCACCCCTGCTCGCGCCACCAGCGCAGGGCGCCGCGCAGGATCGACAGCTCGCGGTTCAGCGTGCGCGGATCGGTCACCGCCGCGCGCTCCGCGCAGGCGTCGCGCAGCCGGGCCGCGCAGGCGGGGTCGTCCAGCAGGTTCAGCGGTACGACCGGCGGGCTGGCCTTGCGTCGCGCGGCGCCGGTGGGCGTGGTCCGGCCGACGATCGGCCAGGCCCAGCTGACGAGGGCGATCCGGTAGATCCGGCGGGAGCCCTCGGACAGGCCAGCGGCCTCCAGCCGCCGCTCCACGGCGACGGCGTATTCGACCGGGTGAACCATCAATCCTCCGCAGTAAAAAAGAGTCGCCGATATTCTGCTCCGGCGCAGTAAATACCCAGTTCAGAGCCATATTCCTGGCTATTTACTGCGATAGAGCGCAGCTGCCTCAGAATTGCCTCTACTTGGCTCAACTTTAGACCCGGAAAGCCTTGTGGGACCCGCATCCGCCGAGGCAGTCTGCTGCGTGTGACCACTGACCTCCGGGGCCGTCCTGGCCCTCTCTTCGGGCTGCGCCGACGGCTGCTCGTGCTCGGTGAACGCGGCTTTCGCCGCTTCTTCATCGGCTACACCACCTCGGTCCTCGGCTCGTCCATGGCCGGGGTGGCGGTGGCCTTCGCCGTCCTCGCGACCGGGGGCGGGGGTTCCGCGCTCGGCGCGGTGATGACGGCGAGGATCCTGCCGCTGGTGCTTCTGCTGCTGCTCGGTGGGGTGGCGGCGGACCGGTTCGGCAGCCGGATCGTCATGATCGTCGCGGATGTGCTCCGTTGCGGTGCTCAAGCCGCCTTCGCAGGACTACTGCTGACGGGTCGTCCGGCGCTCTGGACGATGCTGGTGCTGGCCGCGCTGGCCGGGATCGGCGAGGGCCTGTTCGGTCCGGCGCTGTCCGCGCTGATCCCCCGGCTGTCGCCCGAGGAGGGGCTCACCCAGGCCAACTCGCTCCTGCAGATCGCCCGTTCGGGCGCGACCGTGGCCGGACCGGCACTCGCGGGGGTGCTGGTGGCGACGGGAGGGCCCGCCCTGGTGCTGGCGCTGGACGCGGCCAGCTACGCGGTGAGCGTGCTCGTCGTCGTCGGCCTGCCCGCCGCCGGTCCTGCCCTGCGTCGCGACGAGGCGGCGCGCAGCTCGCTGTTGGCCGACCTCAGGGCGGGCTGGTCGCTGTTCCGTTCGCAGACCTGGCTGTGGCTCACCACGCTGCACATCTGCCTTTTCAACTTCCTGCTCTGGGGGCCATTCCTGGTCCTCGGCCCGGTGGTCTCCGCCACCCGCCTCGGCGGAGCGGGCGCCTGGGGCGCGATCATGGCCTGCTACGGCTGCGGTGCCATCGCCGGCGGCTTCGTCCTGCTGGGCCGCCGGCCTTCCCGTCCGCTGCTCGTCGCCGTGGTCGCCTCGCTGGGCTGGTCCTTCCCCAGCGGGGCGCTGGCCGTCGGGCTGCCGCTGCTCTGCGTCTGCGCGGGCGCGCTGGTCGCGGGCGTCGGCTCGTCCCTCTACGGGACCCTGCTCAGCACCTTGCAACAGCAGGCGATCCCGGTCGAGTTCCGGGGCCGCGTCGCCGCCTACGGCACCCTCGGGGCCTTCGGCCTCGGCCCCCTCGGCCTGGCCGCCGCGGGCCCGGTCGCCGCCGCCGTCGGCACCGGTCCGGTCCTCGGCGGCGGATCGCTCTGGCTGATCGCGGCCGTTGCTGTCCTGATCCTGCTGCCGGCGATCCGCCGTCCCGGGTTCTCTACAAGTCGGCAGCGCGGGCCGGTAGTTCGTCACGGCTGATGGCGTCGGTCGCGGTGGCCGGCACCGTGCAGGCGAGGGCGCCGGCGGCGATGACCACCTGGGCCGGCCCCGCTCGACGATCTGCCGCTGGATGAACCGACGGCCGCCGCCCCCAATTGTTTGCTCGACCGTTTATCAATGTTCGTTCAACAGTTGATTGCCTTGGTGAACTTCGTATGCCGATCACCGTGTGCCGGACATCGCATCGAGGAAGATCACGGAGTGGACGGCAGTGTAGACGGTGTCACTTGGCGACGTGAAGTCCTTTCCGTCGTCGTCGGCGAATCTGGAAACTCGCCTAGTCCTGTGACGCCGGCTCGCCCCAGTCTCGAATGTTGAGATGCGCAGTGGCGCGGAGCTCTCTGTGCCGCCTCGTCATTGCGAGAGCCATCCGCTTGCTGTGGTCGTTTTGGCGGCATATGGGTGGGTTTAGAAGCCGGAAAGCAGACCAGGAGTGCAGAATCCGGATATGCCCTGATCAACCACGACTGATCGGGATGGATGGGGCGCAGACGGTCTCGATTTCCTCTTGATGTCCGGCCCATGTCCATGCCAGGATCCTCTGGGCGCAGCCGATCTGACGACAGAGCAGTCGGTATGGGCGCAAAGGTGATTCGCTTGAAGATCATCCATGTGAGTGCGACCGGGGGGATCGGACTGAACAGCGCGCGAGTTGTTGGCCAGAAGCACGACGACAATGGCGATCCTATTCAATTCGGACACAGACGAACGAAGGAAAGCGGTGGTCGCCGGGCCCTGGGCGGGGAGTTCCCGCCCGTACAGCTCGCGAGGTACGCGCCGCGCCTGGTCAAGGCACTTCCACTGGTCGACGTCCAGGGGCGGACGCTGAAGGCGTACGCGATGTTCGCGCAGCCGGAGGGACCGCACACCCCACCGGAGCCGGAGTGGCTGCGGCAGCAGGCCGCCTCGGTGCTGACCGGACCCCCGCAGGAGGGGGACCACCCCGCCGGGTTGCTGATTCTGCATCATGGCGCGGACGGCACCTACCTGTTGGTGAGTCAGTGGTACGGCGGCGACATGCTCAAGCACTGGGTGCGCGGGTCGGTCGTCGACGCCGACGGGAGCACGACGTTCGCCCGCCTGGACCAGCGGGACCTCGTCGCCTGCGTCTGGGAGCTGGAGATCGTCAGGTTCGAGCGTGACGCCTGGGTGAACACCGTGCTGGTGCCCGGCCGACTGGATCAGGACTCGCTCGACGCGTACCTGGCCACGACCTTCTCTGGATGGGTATGAACCGCGACATACGAGTGCAGCCGATCGAGCCGCACCACCTGGACGCGCTGCTGGAGCTGTGCCGCGAGCACGCCGCGTACGAGCAGGCGGACTTCCAGGAGAACGGCCAAGTGGAGCGCTGGCATGCGGCGTTGTTCTCCGAGCAGCCGGCCCTGTACGGCTGGGTTGCGACCGACGCGGGGACGCCCTGTGGCTTCATGACCGCCACCGTCGACTTCGCCACCTGGGGTGCCGAGCCGTTCGCCTACATGGACTGCCTCTATCTCCAGGAGCCGTACCGCGGCCTGGGGATCGGCCGGGTGCTCTTCGAGCGGCTGCGGGAGTTCGCCGCGGCCAAGGGATGCGGCCGGGTCGAGTGGCAGACCCCTCCCCACAACGAGCTCGGCATCGGCTTCTACCGGCGCATGGGTGCCGGCGACAAGTCAAAGGTCCGCTTCCACTTCCAGGTTGAAGGGCAGGGCGTCTCATGACGCGGAGTGCTGGCGCGACAGCGGCCCCGGCCGCGATGCCGCCGTGGTCGATCGACCCGGCCGACCAGGCGTGCCCCGCGCCGGCGCTCGGCGACCTGGTCCGGGCCGCGGCGAGCAACTGGCCGGACCGGCCGGCTCTCCACGACGGGCAGCTCGGCCTCGCCTTTGCCGAGCTGGAACAGCAGGCGGGAGCCTGCGCCGCCTGGCTGCGCGAGCAGGGCGTCGGTGCCGGGGACCGGGTCGCCGTCCTGGCGGAGAAGTCCGCGATCATGCCGGTGCTTGCCATTGGGATCTGGAAGTGCGGCGCCGTCTACGTCCCGCTGGACGCGACGCAGCCCCTCCCGCGCCTGCGGAGCCTGCTCGGCCGGCTGCAGCCGCGCGCCGTGCTCGCCCTGGACGACCGGGAGCCGTCGGTCGACGACGTCCACTGGACAGGCCGCACGGAGCTGGACGCGGTCCTGGCGGGCCCCGCCGGCGACGGACCGTCGGTGCCGCACGGTCCCGAGGACACGGCCTACATCATCTTCACTTCGGGGTCCACCGGAGCCCCCAAGGGCGTCGAGATCAGCGCCGGCAGCCTGGTCGCGTACTTCGGGAACCACAACGAGGTGCTCCGGTTCACGCCCGATTCACGGGTGTTCAGCCTGTCCCCGTTCCATTTCGACGTGTCGATCGAGGACACGCTGCTGCCGCTGTCCCTGGGCGCGTTCGTCTACCAGTTCCGGGGCGTCCACGCCGGCGCCATCATGCGGGCAGTCATCAAGCGCGAGCGGATCACCCATCTGATCGCCGTCTCCACGCTGCTCACCATGATCACCGAAGGCGGTCGTCAGGTCTCCAGGGAGAACTTCCCCTTCCTGGAGATGGTGATGACGGGCGCTGAGGTCTGCGACCCCGGCGTGATCAACGTCTGGAAGGACGCCCTGCCCCAACTGCGAGTCATCAACGTGTACGGGCCGACCGAGGCGACGATCGTCTGTGTCGCGCACGAGATCCTGACGGCGGATCCGGAGCGGCGGAGCTCGTACCCCATCGGTCGGCCGCTTCATGGCGTTGCCGCGCGCCTCGTGGACGACGATGTCGAGGTCCACGAGCCGGGCCGGGTCGGCGAACTGTGGATCGGCGGAGAGCAGGTGATGCGCGGGTACTTCGGTCAGCCGGAGGAGACCGCCCGGCGCATGGTCGAGGTGGACGGGGTCCGCTACTACCGCACGGGCGACCTGTGCAGCTACGACGAGAACGGCGACCTCGTGTTCTGCGGCCGGAACGACGACGAGGTGAAGCTGGCCGGGCGGCGGATCCACCTGGGCGAGATCCGGCAGACCGTGCTGAGCTGCCCGGGCGTCGAGCGGGCGGCTGTGGCACTGGTCCCGCGGCACGGCCACGACGTGATCGCTCTCGTGGTGCTGGCGCCGGACCGGGCCGTGGTGGCGGAGGTGCAGCAGCTCCTCGCGGACCTGCTGCCGGAGTACATGCGCCCAACGGTGGTGGCCTGGTCGCCGGTGCTCGCGGTCGCCTCGACCGGCAAGACGGACGAGGGCCGGCTGATGCGCGCACTCGCCGAGGCCACCGGGCAGTCGAGCGCGACTCACTTCGTGCTCTCGGCCGAGGGGCAGTTCGAGGCCGTCGACGGGGGCGTCCGTGTCTGACCTTGCAGAGCCGCTGCTGAACGTCGAGTTCGGTCGGCTTGCCGCCGCCAGGAAGATCATGGCGGTGCGGTTCTCCACCGGCTCGCCGGCGGAGGACCGGGCCAACGCTGAGCGCTGGATCTCCCGCTTCGGGGGCACGACCCAGCCGGACGACGGCGCGTCGGTCGAGGCCGGCGAGCACTCGGTGACCATCCGACCGGCAGTGGAGGACCCGGACAGCCCGTGGGTCCTCTACATCCACGGCGGCGGGTTGGTCTACTACTCGACGGCCGTCTTCCAGCCCTTCCTGCGCATCCTGGCGAACACCCTGCGGGCTCCGGTGGAGGCGTTCGACTATCTGAAGGCGCCGGAGCACACCGCTGAGCAGTCGGTCGAGCAGCTGCAGCGCCACATCGAGGCACGCTGCCACGCCCTGGCGGGCCGGCCGCTCGTCCTCGCCGGCGACAGCGTCGGCGGACTGCTCGCGCTCTACCTCGGCCTGCGCGCACTGCCCGAGGTCTTCTCCCGCCTCGTGCTGATCTACCCGGTCCTCGACCTGGGGACGGAGCGCGAGTCCTACCGGACCTTCGGCGAGGGCTATTTCCTCGACCAGGACAGCATGCGGCAGTTCCGGTCGGTGCTGCGGCCCTTCTTCTCGGGACGCGGCTTCGACCCGTTCACGCTGACGGACAGTGAGCTGGCCCGGCTGCCGGACTGCTCGGTCGTGACCGCCGGCTGCGACGTGCTCCGTGACGAAGGATTCGCCTGGGTGGAGCAGTTGGCCGACCGGTCGGTCCGGCCGCGCCACCAGCACTTCAGCGATCTGCCGCACGACTTCTGTCTGTACGCCGGAAAGCTCGAATCTGCCAGGAGCGCCGTGCTCCGGATCGCCGCCTCGGCCTTTTCCACGGAGGCGCGCCGCAGTTGACGAACCGCAGGTGACGCTGCGCACGTGCTGATCCGAACACGAGTGAGAGAGTGGAACTGAGAATGGCAGTCACAGCCGAGGCGGCAGCGCTCCCACCGTGGTCCGTCGATCCTGCCGACGCGGACAACCCGTCGCCCGCTCTCGGTGACCTGCTGGCGGTTCCGGCCCGCAGGTGGCCGGACCGGACGGCGGTCAACGACGGGGACGCCGGCTACACGTTCGCCCAACTGGAGGAGGGCGCCCGGACAGTGGCGGCCCGGCTGGCGGTCCGGGGCGTCGGCGCGGGGGACCGCGTCGTGATCCTGGCCCAGAAGCGAGCGGTGATTCCAATGCTCGCCCTCGCGGTCTGGAAGTGCGGCGCCGTCTACGTCCCGCTCGACGCCGCCGAGCCGGAGGCCCGGCTGCGCGGACTGCTCACCCGGCTGCGGCCGGCGCTGGTGGTCGCCCTGGACGACCGGGATCCGCTCGTGCCCGCCGACCGCTGGCTCGGCGGGCCGGAGCTGACCGGGATCCTGTCCGGGCCGGCTGCGACGCATGCCACCGTGCCGCACGAGCCCGGGCAGGCGGCCTACATCATCTTCGCCTCCGGTCCGACGGGTGAGCCCCAGGGGGTCGAGAACAGCGCCGCCGCCCTGCTCGCCTACTTCGGCAACCACAACCAGGTGCTCCGCTTCACTTCGGAGTCCCGGGTGCTGAGCCTGTCGCCGTTCCACGTCGACGTCTCCTTCGAGGACACGCTGCTCCCGCTGTCGCTGGGCGCCTTCGTCTACCAGTTCCGCAATCTCCCGGCCGGCGCCGTGGTGCGCGCCGTGCTCTCCCGGGAGCGGATCACCCATCTGATCGCGGTCTCGATGCTGCTGACCATGATCACGGGTGACGGGCGACAGGTCACCCGGGCGAAGCTGCCCGATCTGGAGCTGGTGATGACCGGCGCCCAGGTCTGCGACCCGGAGGTGCTCGATGTCTGGGTCCGGCAGCTGCCGGACCTTCGCGTCGTCCACGCGTTCGGGCCCCCCGAGGCCACGGTGTTCAGCCTGAGCCTCGAAGTCGGGCAGGACGGGCTCGGGCGGGACAAGCCGGAGCGCGGTGCCACCGGTCCGGTCGGTCGGCCGCTGCGGGGCCTCCGGGCCAGGCTCGTCCAGGACGGAGTGGAGCTCCAGCAGCCAGGCGTCGAGGGCGAGCTGTGGGTCGGCGGCGACCAGGTCATGCGCGGCTACTTCGACCAGCCGGAGGAGACGGCCCGCGTGGTCGTCGAGTCGGACGGGACCAGGTACTTCCGCACCGGGGACATCTGCAGCCTGGACGACGCGGGCAGCCTGGTGCTGCACCGTCACGGTGACACGGACATCCGGTGGTTGGCGGGTCGCCGGACCCACCTGAGCGAGATCCGCCGGGCGGCTCGGGGTTTTCCCGGCGTCGAGCGGACTCTGGTGGCGGTGTTCCCGCGCAACCGTCGGGACACGATCGCACTCGTCATCCTCACGGAGGCGGCGCGGGTACCGCTGGCCCCAGCCGAGTTGGACGCGTACCTGCGCGGCCTGTTGCCCGACTACATGCGGCCGACCGTGCTGGCCTGGGCGCCGGCGGCCGCTGCCCCCTCGACTTCGCCGGACGCCGAACGGCGTCCGGTCGAGCAGAGACTGGTCGAGCAGAGTCTGGTCGAGCAGCGTCTGGTCGAGCAGCTCACCACGGCGGCTCAGCAGTCCAATTCCCCCTACTTCGTACTGTCGGCCGACGGTGCCGTCGAGACCATTGATTGAGGTGGAGCAATGTCTGTTGCAGTGAAGGACAAGGTCGCCGAATACCTGGAGGCGGCGCTGGGCAGCCCGGTGAACCTGGTCCCCCTCCCCGACGACACGGCGCTCAGCAGCCTGGGTCTGGACTCCCTCCTGACCATCAGCGTGCTGGTCACGCTGCTCGAGGACTGCGGCGTCGACCTGGGCGAGCACGCCGACTCCCTGGTGACCCCGAGCACCCTCGAGGATCTGTACGCCATCGCCAACCGGTTCACGGAGCCGGAGGAGCCCGTCGCGAGCGAGAGCGGGCTGTCCCGGGAGCAGCGCTCCCAGCTGGACTTCTACCAGGAGAAGCTGGCCTACGAGATCGACTCGGCGGATCTGCAGGCGGCGCTGGACGACGGCGAGGACCTGGTGGTCGTCGACGGCCGCAGCAGCGAGTCCTACGCGTGGGAGCACATCCCCGGGGCGATCAGCATTCCGCACCGGTCGATCTCCCAGGAGTCGCTGGCCGGTCTCTCCAAGGCGCCGCTGTACGTGGCGTACTGCGACGGCATCGGCTGCAACGCCTCGACCAAGACGGCGATCAAGTTCGCCTCCGCCGGCTTCCGGGTGAAGGAGCTGATCGGCGGACTCGACTGGTGGAAGCGCGACGGCCACGCCACGGCGGGGGAGGCGGGGCAGCACGCCGGCCACGCCCTGGTCGCCTGCGGGTGCGCGGGCTGATCGGCGGCGAACGAGCCGGCACGAGCCCGCGCCGAGAGTTGCCCGAGCAGAGGATGGGAAGTCACACGGTGAGTACGACAGAGATAGACCAGTCGCAGCTGGACGTCGCGGTGGTGGGCGGGAGCATCGCCGGCTGCGCCACCGCGATCCGCTTCAGTCAGATGGGTTACCAGGTCGGCATCTTCGACAAGAAGCCGATGAACGACGAGTTCTACAAGCGGCTCTGCACCCACTTCATCCAGCCTCACTCGGTGCCGCTGCTGGCCGGGCTCGGGCTGGTTCATCTCACCGAGCCCGCCTGGTCGGTGCGGACCAAGGCTGTCTTCGTCACACCCGGCGGCATGATCGACGGTCCCGGCGGCTACGTCGCCGGACCGCCGGACTCCTACGCGCTCAATCTGGAACGGCGTGTGCTCGATCCGGCCCTGCGCGCGTCCGCTCGCGAGCAGGGCGTCCGGTACCTCGACTCCACCATGGTGGAGTCGGCGGTGGAGGACGAGTCCGGCTGGATTCTCGACACCCGCGGCGAAAGCGGATCCCAGCGCTTCCGGGCCCGCATGGTGGTGGCCGCGGACGGCCGCCGGTCGAGCCTGGCCAAGGAGCTGGGCAACCCGACCGAGAGCCACCCGAACGACCGCGCGGCCCTGTTCGGCTACTTCACCGGGATCACGACCCGGGAGGACAACCGCTCGATCTTCATCATGAACGAGCGGGACCTGGCCTGCGTCTACCCACTCGTCGGGGGCCGGACCCAGCTCGTCCTGTTCGCCGAGAAGTCGCGGGTCGAGGGGTGGTCGGGCCAGGACGGCCGGCTCCGGCAGTTCCTGCAGTACTTCGACGACCTGGCGGACGCGCCGTCGATGGCCGACGCGGTCCCTGAGTCCGGCCTGCTGGGCTACACCGACTACCCGAGCCAGGTCCGCCACCCGGTGGCGGGCTCGGTCCCGTTCGTGGGGGACGCCGCCCTCTCGGTGGACGCCATGAGCGGGGTCGGCTGCGGATTCGCGCTGGTCACGGCCGATCTCCTGGCCCAGTCCTTCGCCGACCGCTCGCTGGACAAGGCCGACCTCGCGGACGGTCTGGAGGAGTACCGGCGGCGGTTCGCCGAGGTGGTGCGGCCTCACATCGAAGGCATCTACGGGGACTCCCTCGTGGACAAGAACGAGGCGACCAGGAAGCGGATGTTCCAGACGATCTGCGGCAACGAGGATCTGAGCCAGAAGTACCTGTCCCTCAGCGGACGCCTGCTCATGCCGGCTGAGTTCCAGCGGGACCTCATGCGGGCGCTGATGACCCGGGGCTCCGCCGGGCTCAGGCGCTGAGCGGAGCCGCTGCCGCTGCTGTGCCGGCCGTACCGGTGTCATCCGGACGCCAGGAAGAGGATGGAAACGTATGTCCCGTATCGCGTTCACGACCTTCGCGATCCTTACGAAGCCCTACGGGAACTCCGAGGTACAGGAGTTCGACGACCTGACGCCGCCCACCTTCGAACAGGCGGAGAACAGCGCGGGGTTCGTGGCCCGGGCGAAAGAGGCAGCCGAGCAGGGCCATCTCACCAACTTCGAGCGCGACTGGGGTCAGTGGGGCAGGTTCGAGGTGCCGCGCTTCTACACCGGCGGCCGGACCGGCGACACCGACAGCCGCGCCTCCACCCTGTCGCTCTGGCAGGACCTGGAGTCCGTCTCCGCCTTCGTCTACGCCGGCCTGCACCGCTCGACCCTGAGCCGGCGGCACGAGTGGTTCCTGAAGCCCGAGTGGCCCACCTACGCGGCGTGGTGGGTCGCCGACGACGAGGTCCCGACCTGGTCGGACGCCTGCAGCCGGCTGGAGCACCTGCACGACCACGGTTCCTCGCCGGTCTCGTTCACGTTCCGTCAGCCCTTCGCCGCCGACGGTACTCCGACGCAGCTGCGCCGCCCGGCCGAGCGGCGCGCGGCCCGTTCCT
This sequence comes from Streptacidiphilus sp. EB103A, assembly GCF_041261405.1. NCBI lineage: Bacteria > Bacillati > Actinomycetota > Actinomycetes > Kitasatosporales > Streptomycetaceae > Streptacidiphilus > Streptacidiphilus sp. EB103A. Next base: position 247,303 of record NZ_JBGCAQ010000015.1, read on the forward strand.
GAACGGCGGTTCGCCGACCGGCGCGGCCGCCCTGCCTGCCCTGTCCATCTCACACCACCTGGGGTTTCTCCGTGATCTCGCGAGCCTTCGACCGATCGGCGATGAGCTGGTCCTACGAGATGCACCTTCAGCCGATGCTGTCCGCAACGGACATCGAGGGCCTGCCCTTCGGCTCTGTCTTCGGCAGCGTGCCCGCGCACACCGTCTCGAAGCGACACGCCCACCACGACGGCGAGATGTTCATCGTGCTGGCAGGCAAGGCCGTCGTCGTACTCGGGGACGAGGAGCGTGAGTTCGGCCCCGGTGAGGTGGTCCACCTGTCGCCCTTCGGCTACCACGAGATCCGCAACGAGTCCGACGAGCCGTTCGACATCGTCTCCGTCTACTGGGAGCACATCCCGAGCGCCGTCGCGGCCCTCGACAAGCTCCCTCCGCACGAGCGGCTCCCCGAGCGGGCGCTGGTCTTCTGCCCGCCGCCCACGCCCAACGGCGGCCTGCACCTGGGCCACCTCTCGGGCCCGTACGTCCGCGCCGACATGCTGGTGCGCGCGCTGCGCAGCATGGGCCGCGACGCCCGGTACGTCACCGGCACCGACGACCACCAGTCGTACGTGGCCGCGGCCGCCCGGTTGCGGGGCACCGACCCGGCCGCCGTCGCGAAGGCTGAGGGCGACGCCATCATCGCCACCCTGCGCGCGGCCGGCGTCGGCTGCGACCGGCTCACCCGGCCCTCGGCCGACCCGGAGCACGCCGACCGGATCCGGGTGCTGCTCGACCGGGTCGTCTCCTCGCCCGCCGTCGCGGAGGAGGAGCGCCCGACGGCCTACTGCCCGACCTGCGACCTCTCGGTGCACCAGGCCTTCGCCCGCGGCTTCTGCGCGCACTGCGGCGCCTCCAGCGACGGTGAGATCTGCGAGGCCTGCGGCCGGCCCAACGAGGCCCGTGAGCTGACCGAACTGCACTGCCGGATCTGCGGCACCCCGGCGGTCACCCGTCCGGAGCGGGCGCTGTGGCTGGACCTCAACGCCTACACCGAGCAGCTGCGCGAGTACCTGCGCGGCGCGTACACCTCGCCCGACCTGCAGGCGCTGGTGGAGCGGCTGCTGGACGAGGGGCTGCCCGGCTACCGGCTGGGGCGCACCACCGAGTGGGGCGTCGCCCTGGGCGACGGCCAGGCCCTCGACGCCTGGGCGGATCTCGCGCTGACCTTCCTGGACGCGGCCCGGTCCGAGTCCGAGCAGGGGGGGCCGGCGAAGATCACGCTCCTCCTCGGCTACGACAACAGCTTCTACTACGCGGTCCTGCTGCCGATCCTGGCCTTCGCGGCCGGACTGGCCGAGTACCTGCCCGCCTCGTTCGTCACCAACCAGTTCCTGCACCTGGAGGGCGAGAAGTTCTCGACCAGCCGCGGCCACGCGGTCTGGGCCGACGACGCCCTCGCCGCGGCCGGACCGGACGCGGTGCGGCTGGCCCTGCTCAGGAACGCCCCCGAGGGCCGCGTCACGCAGCTCAGCCACGAGAGCGCCGGGCACCTGGCGGAGGACCCGTTGTACCGCGGCGCCCAGGAGTGGCTGGGAGGCTTCGCTGCTCTGGACGAGGAGTGCGCCGGCAAGGTGCCGGGCACCGGCGCCTGGACCGACGCGCACCGCGAGTTCTACCGGCACCTCAACCTGATCACCCGGCAGCTCGACGGCCTGCTGCTGCCGGAGTCGTTCAGCGCGCGCGGCTACGTCCGGCTGCTGGAGTCCTTCGTGGCCCGCGCCGCCGAGTTCCGGGCGACGGACACGCCGACGCGCCGGGTCCCCTCGCTGGCGGAGGAGGCGCGCACGAGCCTGGCCCTCGAGTACCTGGCGGCCAAGGCGTTCGCGGCGCTGGCCTGGCCGGTCACCCCGGATCTTGCCCAGCAGGTCTGGGACTGGCTGGGCCTGTCCGGCCACCCGGTGCGCGAGGCCGACTGGTCCTTCCTGCCCACCGGCGCCGCCTGCCTGTCGCCCGCGCCCGAGCTCACCACGGTCGCGCTCGCCGCTGCCGGCGACCGGTCGTGAGCCCGGACCGCATCCTGTCCTCCGGTGGCGGGGAGCTCCCCGCCCGCGTGGACGTCGTGGTGGTGGGCGCCGGAATCACCGGCGCCTCCGTCGCACACCAGCTGGCCCGCCGCGGGGTCTCCGTCGTCGTGCTCGAGCAGGCCCGGCGGCCGGGCGCCGGGGCCACCGGCGCCTCCGGCGGCATGGTGCGCGCCTACGACCAGGACCCGGTGGTCGCCGAGCTGGCACTGCCGAGCCTGGCCGTCTACCGGGATCCCGCGTGCTGGGCGTCCGGACGGGCCCCACTGCACGCCGTCGGCGCGGTGAGCGTCGCCGATCCCGGCCAGGCGCTCGCCCTCGGGGAGGCCGCCGTGCGGATCAACGGTGCGCTGGGCACCTCGGCGCGGCTGGTCGCCGACCGGGCCGAGGTCTGCGGGATCCGGCTGGCCGGCGGTGTCGCCCTGGTCGAGCCGGAGGCGGGCTGGGTGGCGCCGACCGAGGTCACTGGGGACTGGCTGCTCCAGGCAGGCGCCGACGGCGCGGTGGTCCGCCACGGCGTCCGGGTGCACGAGGTCGCGGCACGCGGCGGACGCCCGGTGGTGGTCACGGACGCGGGCGAGGTCAGCGCCGGGGCCGTGGTCGCGGCGGTCGGGCCCTGGGCGGCCGACCCGGTGCCCGGCCTGCGGTCGGTCACACCGGTTCGGTCGCGCTCCATCCAGGTGACCATCGTCGAGCGGCGTCCGCCCGCACCGCATCACGCGACCTTCGTCGACCTGCGCACCGGGCTCTACGCCAAGCCGGTCGGCGCGGACCGGACGCTCATCGGCATGCCGCACCTCGTCTGGGGCTCCCCGGTCGACGCCGAGCCGGACCCGGTGCACGCGCGCGCCACCGTCTCCGCGCTCACCGCCCACCTCCCGTGGCTCGCCACGGCGGCGCAGCTCACCGCGGTCCGCGCCGCCGACGCCTACGGCGGGCCCGCAGCCCACGGTCGAGCAGCGGCGCTGCTGGAGCCCACCGGAGTGCCGCACACCTGGTCGGTGCGGGGCTGGAACGGCGGCGGTGTCAAGACGGCACCGGAGGCCGGCCGTCGCATCGCGGACGCATGCCTGGCCGACGCGCTCACCGAGCTCGCCTGACCGACCTCACGCGGCGGACGCATCCGCCCCACGATCCATGCCCGCTCTTCGTCAAGGGGGAACAATGACCCACGTCCACGATGTCATCGGCATCGGCTTCGGCCCGGCCAACCTCGCGCTTGCCATCGCCCTGGAGGAAGAGGGCTACGACCTCGACGCGCGCTTCCTCGAAGCCAGGCCGGGCCCGTCCTGGCAGAGCGCCATGATGCTCGACGGGTCGGACATCCAGAACCACCCCGTGCGGGACCTGGTGTCCCTGCGCAATCCGCGCAGCCGCTACAGCTTCATCAACTTCCTCTTCGAGACCGGGCGCCTGCTCGAACACCTCAACGTCCCGATGGAGTTCCCGCTGCGCAAGGAGTACGCGCAGTACGTCACCTGGGCCGCCGGCCACTTCGGCCGACTGGTCGACTACGGCGTGCACGCCACCGGCGTCACCGTCGACCGTGACGCCGGGGGAAACCCGCTCCACACCGTCACCACCTCGGCCGGGGAGACCCTCCAGGGCCGCGCGCTCGTGATCGGCACCGGGCGCACCCCCTTCATCCCCGAACCGTTCGACGCGGTCGACTCCCCCCGGGTCTTCCACCTGACCCGCTACCTGCCCGCACTGCGCGAGCTGGAGGAACTGAGCCTGGCCGCGCGGGGCGAGAGGTCGCCCCGCGCCGTGACGGTCGTCGGCGGCAGCCAGAGCGCCGTCGAGCTCACCCTCGACCTCGCCCGGCGCTACCCCGAGGCCCAGGTGACCACCCTCGCCCGGTCGCTGACGCTGCGCCAGAAGGACACCAGCCCGTTCAGCGAGGAGGGCTACTTCCCCGAATTCACCGACTACTACTACCGGGCGCCCCGCGACCGCAAGAACGCCATCGACGCGTTCATGCGGCTGACCAACTACTCGTCGGCCGACGGCGACGTGCTCCGCGAGCTGTACCGGCTCGTCTACGAGCAGCGCCTGGACGGGGACCAGAAGGTGTTCGTCAGCGGCAGCCGCCAGGTGCGCGGCATCGAGGCGGGCGAGGACGGCGTCCGGCTCGGCGTCGAGGAGCTCAACACCGGAGCGGTGGAGGAAAGCCGGGCCGACTTCGTCGTCCTCGCCACCGGATTCCGCGACCTCGGCCCGGCGGCCCATCAGGAGCGGGTCCCCGCGCTCATGCGCGGCATCGCCGACGAGTTCGCCTTCGACAGCGACGGCTACCTGTCCGTCGCTGCGGACTACGAGGTGCAGCCGCTGGGCGCCGGCACGCCTGCGCTCTACCTCAACGGCCTGTGCGAGTCGAGCCACGGGATCGGCGACGCCGGTTCGTTCAGCCTGCTGTCGCTGCGGGCCAAGACCATCGCCGAGGGCCTGCGGAAGCGTCTCAGCTGATGGAACCGGACGGAACGGCCGACGTCAGGGTGGCCGTCGCGTCGCGCGGACCAGGGTCGACGGCAGGCGACCTGACGACGCGGAAGCCGGAGCTGAGCATCGCCGCCGGTCTGGCCGGCGGTGTCCTCGGCGCCGGGATGCTGGTCATGCCGCCCGTGGTCGCGGCCCTGGCGGGCGGCGACAGTCTCCCGGTCTGGGCGGCCCACATCCTGCTCGGCGGATCGGTCAGCCTGCTGCTGTCCGTGCTGGTCCGTGCGCGGCTGCGGCCGGCCTCGCTGGCGGGGGCCGTCGGGGCCCTGCTGGGCCCGTGGGCCGAACGGGCGGTGGACGGCGTCTTCGCGGTCGCCTTCACCGCCGGGCAGGCGGCGATCGCCTGGTTCGCCGCCACCTGCCTGCTGACGGCTGCCGACGGTACGGTGCCGCGTCCGGGGACGGCCGGTCTCCTGCTCGCGCTCGGCATGCTGGCGGTGGCGGTGGTCGCGGCACTCGGTCCGCTGTCCCTCTCCCCCTCCGTGCTCCGGCTCCGTCCCTGGGCGGCCGGGGCGCTGGCGCTGCTCGACGCCGTGTGGGTGTGGCCGGCCGGGCCCGCGGTGGGCCCGCCCACGCCGCTGGCCGTGACCGGACTGTCCCCCGGAGGGGCCCGGTGGCTGGCCTTCGCGGCACTGTTCTTCGCCGGCGTGGGCTGGGAGGCGGTCACCCACGTCGTGCCGACGGCCGCTGCCGGAGCGCGCCGCACGGCCGCCGGCGTGGCCCTGGGCACGGCCGCGGTGGCCGTCGTCTACCTGGGCCTGGCCGAGGTCGAATGGCTGGCGGCCAGGGCGCCGACGGCTCAGGGCTCGGCGTCCGTGCCGCTGCGCTGGGTGCTCGCCGGTGCGACGGCTGCCGTGCTGACCTCCTACTGCCTCACCAATGTGCGCACCGCCGCCCGGATCGCCACCCGGCTGCGCCGCACCGGGCCGGACCGCGCCGGACAGGACCGCGCCGGACAGGATCGCGCCGGACAGGACCGCCGAGGACCGGGCAAGGCGGTCATCGGCTCCGTAGGCGCCGCGTGCTGCGCCTTCGCCTGTGCCGGAGCGCGGGACGGCGCGGTGCCGTTGCTGCTGCTGGGCCCGGCCGCGGCCGCGCTGACCGGCTACGCCCTGGCGGCGGTCGCAGCCGTACGCCGCGGGGGGCCGCTGCTGCGCGGCGCCGCGGCCGCGGTCCTGCTCGTGCTCGTGACCACGGCGGCCCTCGCCGTGCCCGCCCTGTTCGGTGGTTGACCGGAGGGCAGCCCGCCCGTACCACTCCCCGCCCTGTCCTTCCCCTACGCATAACTGATCCAGCCCCAGCTCGGAGGAGAGACCATGAACGTCCCTACCATCGAATCCGAAGTCCGCTCCTACTGCAGGAACTGGCCGGTGGAGTTCGAACGGGCGGCCGGGAGCCGCATGTTCGACCGCGACGGTCGCGCCTACCTGGACTTCTTCGCCGGCGCCGGCGCCCTGAACTACGGCCACAACCACCCTGTGCTCAAGCGGGCGCTGATCTCGTACCTGGAGCAGGACGGGGTCACCCACAGCCTGGACATGCTGACCCTCGCCAAGCAGGATTTCCTTGCCGAGTTCGCGGGCCGGGTGCTCGGCCCGCGCCGGCTCGACTACCGGGTGCAGTTCCCCGGCCCCACCGGGACCAACAGTGTGGAGGCCGCGCTGAAGCTGGCCCGCAAGGTGACGGGCCGTCAGACCGTGGTCGCCTTCACCGGCGGATTCCACGGCATGTCGCTGGGGTCGCTGGCCGTCACGGGCAACGCGTCCAAGCGGGGCGGAGCCGGCGTCCCGCTCGGACACACCTGGCGCCTCCCCTACGACGGGTTCGCCGGGGGCGAGGTGTCCGGGCTCAAGCTGCTGGACGCGATGCTGGCCGACAGCAGTAGCGGCATGGACCTCCCGGCGGCCGTCATCGTGGAGACGGTCCAGGGCGAGGGCGGCGTCAACGCGGCCGGCCCGGTCTGGCTCGCCGACCTCGCTGAGATCTGCCGGCGCCGGGGGATCCTCCTGATCATCGACGACATCCAGATGGGCTGCGGTCGCACCGGGCCCTTCTTCAGCTTCGAGTCCGCCGGGATCATCCCGGACATCGTCTGCCTGTCCAAGTCCATCAGCGGCTACGGCCTCCCGATGGCCCTCACGCTCTTCCGTACCGAGCTGGACGTGTGGGAGCCGGGCGAGCACAACGGCACTTTCCGCGGCAACAACCCGGCGTTCGTGACGGCAGCCGCCGCACTGCGCGAGTTCTGGGCCGACAGCACTCTGGAGAAGCAGACCGCGGGACGGGGCCTGCTGTTCGAGGAGACGTTGCGGGAGCTCGCCGATCAGTACCCGGCGCACGTGTCGGAGCTGCGTGGCCGCGGCCTCGTCTGGGGCCTGGCCTTCCGGGAGCCGGACCTGGCCGGGCGGGTCGCCGAGGCGGCGTTCGCCGCCGGGCTGCTGGTGGAGACGGCGGGTTCCAGCGACGAGGTGGTCAAGCTCCTGCCGCCGCTGACCTCGACGGACGCGGAGCTCGCCGAGGGGCTCGGCATTCTGCGGGAGTCCGTACGGTCCGCCGTGAACGCTTCTTGATCGGTACTGGTACCGCCCGTATGCTGCGTCGTGCACGGACCGACGCGTATGAAATGTCCAGTAGGAAAGCCGAATTGACCTTTGGAGGGGTTCTGTTGGACCGTCAGTCCGGGCGCACGCCCGCCGTTGTCGTGATGAGCGACCTGGCCGCGCTGGCCCGCCAGCACCGTCTGATCGTCGACATCGCCGAACGCGGGTTGACGCCGCTGGTCGTTGTCGGACCGTCGACCGACCTGGTGAAGCTGACCGGGCACATCGAGGACAGCGGGCACCCGCTGTCCCGGATAGCGGCCGTCCTGCAGCTCCCCGACGCCGCGATCGGCGCTGTGCTGGCCTCGGTGCAGGACTGGATCACGGACTACGACGTGCGCGGCGTGATCTGCGCCGGCGAGGTCTTCGTCGACGCGACGGCGGTCCTGGCCGAGGTGCTGGGTCTGCCGAGCACCGGTACCTGGGCGGCCCGGGTGTGCCGGGACAAGGTCATGCAGCGCGTCATCCTGCGCGAACACGGACCCAGGTGGCGTGCCTACGCTCCCCATGACCGGCACCGCGCGGCCTCCGAGGCGTACCCGTGCGTCGTCAAGCCGGCCGGGCGGATGTTCAGTTCGGGTGTCGTCCGGGTCGACGACGCCGCGCAGCTGCAGGACTCGCTGGCCCAGTACGGGCCGGACGAGACGATCCTCGTGGAGGAGCTCGTCACGGGTCCGGAGTTCTCGGTCGAGGCCCTGGTCCACCGCGGTGAACTGCTGTGGAGCGGTGTCACCGGCAAGACCACGAACGAGGACAGCGGCCGCTTCTTCACGGAGATCGGCCACACCAGCCCGGCCAAGCTGCCGCCGGCCGAGTCGGAGGCGCTCCTCGCGGCGAACGCGGCCATCCTGAAGGCGCTGCGCTTCGAGAGCGGCATCACCCACGCGGAGTTCCGACTGCGCGACGGGCAGCCGGTGTTGATGGAGATCGCCGCTCGACTGCCCGGCGACGCGATCACCATGCTCTGGAACCTCGCCACTGGTCTGCCCCTGGAGCCGGCCATCGTCGACCTCGCCCTCGGGGTGCGGCCGGAGTACCCGGCGCCGACGCGGCGGGCGGTGCAGCGCTTCGCCGAGCACCGTCCCGGCCGATTGGTGGACGTCCGGTGCACGGAGGCGCCGGTGTCCTGGATCGCGGAGGACGCCTACTGGCCGACCGCGGAGCCGTCCACGGACGCGCAGGCTCCCGCCCGGTGCGTGTCGGTCATGGTCGGCCTTCCGCGTGGCGCCGAGCTCGGGCCGCTGAACGACTCCTACGGGCGCTCGGCGTCCGTGGTCGTCGACCTCCCCTGGGAGGCGGATCCGGACAGCGAGGCGCTCGCCTACGCGGGCCAGGTCGACCTGGTGATCGAGGGGGTGTGACCCTCCGTTCGGCTGCGCAGGTGCGGCCCGGCGTCAGCGCTGTTAGCTGACGCCGGGCCGCACCTGTTCTCGGCGTGGTTTCGGTCGGCGCAGTGTCAGACAGCAGCCGACTCGGACTCCGGGTGGATCGGTGCCGCGGCCGCGATCCGCCGGTCCAGACTCGTGCCGATGCGCAGTTGGGCCGCGGCGGCGACCAGGCCGGCGATGAGGCAGCCGCTCCAGAGCGGCGCCGCGCCCCAGGCATGGATCACCCATCCGCCGAGCAGTGGTGCCAGCACCGCGGAGCCCGTCCAGGCGACCTGGTAGAGGCCCTGGTAGCGGCCGCGCAGGTGGTCGGGGGAGAGGCGCGCCACGAGCGCGAAGCCGGTCGGCGTGTTGCCGATCTCGCCCAGCGTCCACACCACGACGGAGAGTGCGTAGACCCCGGCCGAGTGGCCGAGCAGCAGCACGGAGTAGCCGATCCCGATCACCGCCGACGAGGCGGCGAGCACGCGCGACTCGGGGAACTTCTGGTAGAGCCGGGTGAGCGGAAGCTGTGCGAGGGCGACCACGATCCCGTTGAGCGCGACCACGCGTCCGAACGCGCTCGGCGAGAAGCCGTCGACGCCCATGGAGATCGGCAGACCGCTGTCGGCCTGCGCCAGGATCGTGAGGACCAGGAAGCCGGCGACGACGAACGCCACGAAGGTCCGGTCGCGCAGCACGGCCCCCATGCCGCGGCCGTCCGCGGCGTCGCCGGCCGCGGCTGCGGCCCGGGGCGGTATGGCGACCAGGGTCGCGATCAGCAGGGCGCTGAGCACGGTGGTGCCGGCGTCCAGCCAGAACAGCGCGGTGTAGCCGATGACGGTGACCAGACCGACCGAGAACATGGCCACCGAGTAACCGATGTTGATCGCCCAGAAGTTGAGCGAGTAGGCCCTGGTCCGGTCCGGCTCCGGGATGACCTCGGCGATGAGCGCGTTGTTCGCGGGCCGCGTCGCGTTGTTGGCCAGGCCGACGGCGAAGCCGCCGAGCAGCAGCGCCGAGGGTGAACGGGCGTAGGCGAGGGTCACCATACAGGCCGCGGTGGCGAGTTGTGCGCCCACCAGCGTCGGCTTGTGCCCGAGACGGTCGGCCAGCACCCCGCCGAAGGGCCCTGAGACGAGCGATCCGATGCCGATCGCCGAGACGACGGCGCCGGCGAGGACCGTGCCGCGGTGCAGCTCGCCGGTGACGTAGTAGGCGAGCAGCGGCATCACGAAACCGCCCGCGCGGTTCACCAGTTGAGCGGTCCAGAGCCACCAGAAGTCGCCGGGCAGCCCGCCGAAGGTCGCAGCGGCCGCGGACCGTGCTCGTGTCACTGCGCTCGACTGCATGAATTCCACCCCGTCAGAACCATGTTGCAGGTGATTGGATCTTACGAGACCACCGGTCCGGTGAACCAGTGCTGGCGGACCGCTTCGGTCGGACGCGGCTCCCCCAGGGTGTCCAGGCCCCAGGCGGCGAGGGCCTCGACGACCTGGCGCAGTCCCCGCCCGCGTGCGGTCAGCTCGTAGACCGTCGCGCTCGCGGGCGGCTCCAGCCGACGGCGCGCGACCACGCCCTCGGCCTCCAGCTGCTTGAGCCGGGCGGCCAGGATGTCGGTGGAGACGCCGGGCAGGTCGGCGTGCAGATCAGTGTAGCGCCGGGCCCCGTGGAGCAGTTCACGGACGATCAGGAGGCTCCAGCGCTCTCCCACCGCATCCAGGGCGCGGGCGACGGCGCAGTACTGATCGTAGCTTCGGCGTGACATGGCGGCCAGCATAGCCAAAAGGTTGGACTTTCCAAGTGCGAACTTGGTAGAACAAAGCAATCACGACGGTTCGGGTCGGCAGCAGCAGTGACGGTCGGGAGGCCGCTGATGGAGTTTCGACAGTCCAGCAAGCTGAAGGACGTGTGCTACGAGATACGTGGCCCGGTCGTGGATCAGGCCAATGCCCTTGAGGAGGCAGGCCACAGTGTCCTGCGTCTGAACACCGGCAATCCGGCGCCGTTCGGCTTCGAGGCGCCGGAGGAGATCATCCAGGACATCATCCGCAATCTCCCCAACGCGCACGGCTACAGCGACGCTCGCGGCATCCTGCCCGCCCGGCGCGCGGTGGTTCAGTACTACCAGCAGCGCGGCGTCACCGGCGTGGCCGTCGACGACGTCTACCTCGGCAACGGCGCCTCCGAGTTGATCCAGATGGCCGTTCAGGCGCTGGTGGACGACGGCGACGAGGTGCTGGTGCCCGCTCCCGACTTCCCGCTGTGGACGGCCGTGGTCCGCTTCGCCGGCGGCAAGGCCGTGCACTACCTGTGCGACGAGGAGGCCGACTGGTTCCCCGACCTCGACGACATCGCCGCGAAGATCACCGATCGCACCAAGGCGATCGTCGTCATCAACCCCAACAACCCGACCGGCGCGGTGTACTCACGGGAGCTGCTCGAAGGCATCCTGCAACTCGCCCGCCGGCACGACCTGATGGTGTTCGCCGACGAGATCTACGACAAGATCCTTTATGACGGCGTCGAGCACCACTGCCTGGCCGCGCTGGCCGACGACGTGGTGACGCTGACCTTCAACGGTCTGTCCAAGGCCTACCGGGTGGCTGGTTTCCGCAGCGGCTGGCTGGTCGTCTCCGGGCCCAAGGAACAGGCCAGGGACTACCTGGAGGGCCTCACCATGCTGGCCGCCATGCGGCTGTGCCCGAACGTCCCGGCGCAGTACGCCGTCCAGGCCGCGCTCGGCGGGCGCCAGTCGATCTACGACCTCACCCTGCCGAACGGCAGGCTCACCGAGCAGCGCGACATCGCCTGGCGGACCCTGAACGACATCCCGGGGGTGAGCTGCGTCAAACCCAAGGGTGCGCTCTACGCCTTCGCCAGGATCGATCCGGCCGTGCACAAGATCGTCGACGACGAGCGCTTCGTGCTGGACCTGCTACTGCGCGAGAAGATCCACGTCGTCCAGGGCACCGGTTTCAACTGGCCGACCCCGGACCACTTCCGCTTCGTCACCCTGCCCCGGGCCGACGAGCTGGAGACCGCCGTCAACCGCATCGGCCGCTTCCTCGCCACGTACCGTCAGTAGCCGGGGCCCGCCCCTGGCCGGCCGTGGCGGCCCGCCCTGGCCGGATCTGCGGTCCGGTGTCGGTGTCGAGCCGTAGGCTGATCGGTATGGCAGAGAGTGATGGGGCTGCGGTCGTGGGTGGGCCGGGCTTCAAGAAGGCGAAGGTCCCGACGACGCATACCGGCCTGGTGCGGCAGGCGCGGAAGATCAACAGGGCGCTGGCGGAGGTCTACCCGTACGCGCACCCGGAGCTGGACTTCAGGAACCCGTTCGAGCTGCTGGTCGCGACCGTGCTGTCGGCCCAGACCACCGACCTGCGGGTGAACCAGACCACACCGGCGCTGTTCGCGAAGTTCCCCACGCCGGAGGCGATGGCGGCGGCGGACCCCGAGGAACTGGAGGAGATCCTGCGGCCGACGGGCTTCTTCCGGGCCAAGGCGAAGTCGGTGCTGGGCCTGTCCGCGGCGCTGCGGGACCGGTTCGACGGTGAGGTGCCGGGGCGGCTGGAGGATCTGGTGACGCTGCCGGGGGTGGGCCGGAAGACCGCCAACGTTGTCCTCGGCAACGCTTTCGGGGTGCCCGGGATCACGGTGGACACGCACTTCGGGCGGCTGGCCCGCCGGTTCGGGTGGACCGAGTCGGACGATCCGGTGAAGGTCGAGCACGAGGTCGGCGAGCTGATCCCGAAGAGCGAGTGGACCATGCTGTCGCACCGGGTGGTGTTCCACGGGCGGCGGATCTGCCATGCCCGCCGTCCCGCCTGCGGGGCCTGCCCGATCGCCGAGCTGTGCCCCTCCTACGGGGAGGGCGAGATCGACCCGGTGAAGGCCGAGAAGCTGCTCAAGTACGAGAAGGGCGGCCAGCCGGGACAGCGGCTGAGCCCGCCGCCGGACTACCCCGGCAAGCCTGCCCCGGCGGCGGGCGGGGCGGCCTGATGGCAGAGGAGGGAAGAGGGGAGCAGGCGACAGGGGAGCAGGGGACCGCCGAACGGCTCCGGTTCGAGCCGGTACTGCGGCGGGACGGTCTGCCGGAGTGGCTGCTGCCGGTGCGGGACGCCGCCGAGCAGATCGAACCCAGGCAGCTCAGCCGGTTCCTGCCGCCGGCCGAGGGCGGCCGGCGCTCCGCGGTGCTGGTGCTCTTCGGCACCGGCGCCGACGGCCGTCCCGACCTGCTGCTGATCGAGCGGGCCCGCTCGCTGCGCTCGCACGCGGGACAGCCGTCCTTCCCCGGCGGCGCGCTGGACCCGGAGGACGGCGACCCGCGCGGTCCGGGGCCGGTCAACGCCGCCCTGCGCGAGGCCTGGGAGGAGACCGGTCTCGACCCGTCCGGGGTTCAGGTGTTCGGGGTGCTGCCCGACCTCTACATCCCGGTCAGCGACTTCGTGGTCACCCCGGTGCTGGGCTGGTGGCGTACCCCGAGCCCGGTGGGGCCGGTGGACCCGGCCGAGGTCGCGGCGGTGTTCCGGGTTCCGGTCGACGAGCTGGTCGACCCCGACCGCCGGGCCAGGCTGCGCCACCCCAGCGGCTTCCGCGGGCCCGCCTTCCTGGTCGAGGGCCGTCTGGTCTGGGGCTTCACCGCCGGAGTGATCGACCGGCTGCTGCACCACTCGGGGCTGGAGCGGCCCTGGGACACCAGCCGGGAGATCGAGCTGTCGGACGACGCGGTGGTGGTCGCCGCGGAGGACCGCGCCCGGGCACGGCAGCGTACCGGCGTGGACCCCGCAGGAGCGGACGAAGGAACCATTTCGGGCCACCCCGCGTGAGAAGGAGACAAGGTCCTCCCTAGGAGTCACGTTCCTGCAGCGCCCACGTGGGAAGGTTGACCGTCACTGTTCACCCCCACCAGGAAGCCGCTGTGAACGTCCTCGACATCCTGCTCGTCGCTGCCGCTGTCGGATTCGCCGTCTCCGGCTACCGGCAGGGTTTCGTCGTCGGTGCGCTCTCCCTGGTCGGCTTCCTCGGCGGGGGCCTGATCGCGGTCCAGGTGCTGCCGCTGCTGCTGCAGCACCTCTCCCCGGGAACGATGTCCTCGGTCATAGCCGTGGTCGTCGTGATCGTCTTCGCCTCGGTGGGACAGGCCGTCACCACGCACTGGGGGTGGAAGCTGCGCGGCCCGATCGACCGCAGTCGCGCCCGGATCTGGGACGCGGCGGGCGGCGCGGTCGTCAACGTGGTGTCGATGCTGCTGGTCGCCTGGCTGATCGGGACGGCCCTGGCGGGCACCTCGCTGCCCACCATCGCCCATGAGGTCCGCACCTCGAAGGTGCTCGGCGATGTGCAGAAGGCGCTGCCGGCCGACGCGCCCGAGTGGTTCTCCGACTTCACCTCGGTCCTGGCCCGCAACGGCTTCCCGCAGGTGTTCAACCCGTTCCAGAGCGAGCCGATCACCGACGTCCCGGCCCCGGACCCGGCGCTGGCGAGCAGCGACGCGGTGGTGCGGGCCCACCGGAGCATCGTCAAGGTGGTCGGCACCGCCCCCAGCTGCGGCAAGGTCATCGAGGGCAGCGGCTTCGTCTACGCGCCGCAGCGGGTGATGACCAACGCCCATGTCGTCGGCGGCGTCTCCGCGCCCACGGTGAACCTCGGCGGGAAGATCTACGGCGCCAAGGTGGTGCTGTACGACTGGAAGCGGGACATCGCGGTGCTGGACGTCCCCGGTCTGAACGCCACCCCGCTGGTGTTCGGCGGTGAGGCCAGGACCAGCGCGGACGCCATCGTGGCCGGCTTCCCGGAGAACGGCCCCTTCAACGTCCAGGCGGCCCGGGTCCGCGGCCGGATCCAGGCCAGCGGCCCGGACATCTACCACCGGGGCACGGTCAGCCGGGACGTCTACTCGCTGCGTTCGACGGTGCGTCAGGGCAACTCCGGCGGCCCGCTGCTCACCCCTGACGGTGACGTGTACGGAGTGGTCTTCGCCAAGTCACTTGACGACGCCCAGACCGGGTATGCGCTCACTGCCGACGAGGTCCGCTCGGACGCCCAGCAGGGCGCGGCCGCGACCCAGAAGGTGGACAGCGAGTCCTGCGCGCTCTGAGCGCGGGTGCACCGAGCACCGCCGTCACCCTCTCCAGCAGTTGATCCTCCGTCGGGTGGTGTCGGTGTCTGCTGGTACCGTCTGGGACGTTTCAGTCGGACGGATCTTGACGGCCGTCATCACGCGTCATCGCGCGTCATCAAGAGGGGGAGGACGTCCACGCCATGATGGGTCACTCGCACGCGGTCAGTGGGGCGCTGCTCTTCGCAGCCACCGCGCCGTATCTGCCACCGCTGGTGATGCACCATCACCTCAGCCCGCAGGAGATCCTGATGGGCACGGTGCTGACCGCGGGCGCCGCGCTGCTGCCCGACCTGGACCACCACGACGGCACGATCGCCAACTTCCTGGGCCCGGTCTCCAAGCTGCTGTGCCGCTTCGTCGCCTGGATCTCCGGCGGGCACCGGCACGCCACCCACTCGATCTTCTTCATCGCCTTCATGACGGCGGGGACCTGGGCGGGGGTGACCTACGTCGGCCGCTGGTTCACCCTGGGCATGACCTTCTTCCTGCTGGCCATGGCCGTGCGGGCGCTCAACGTCTGTCCGCCCGGGCACGGCTTCTCGGCCTGGGGCACCATCGTGGCGCTGGCCCTGCTCGGGACAGGCGTCATCGCCAAGTTCATCCCCTCGGCGCCGGGCTGGCTGCCGTACGCGGTCGGCCTGGGCTGCCTGGCGCACCTGCTCGGCGACTCGATCACCAAGCAGGGCGCGCCGTGGCTGTGGCCGATCAAGACCCGCTACGAGATCGTGCTGATCCAGAGCAGCGGCAACAAGCTGGAGACGGAGATACTGGTCCCGATCATGGGAATAGCGACCGTCGTCCTGCTGTGGTTCACCGCGCTCTCGCCGCACACGCTCTGACCGGCGGGCCGGGGGGCCGCAGACTCAGCGCTGGCGGAGTCTGGACGTGACCCAGCGCGCCCGGCGGGTGATGATGTGCGGGATCCCCACATGGACGAGGAAGTCGCCGCTGTCCGCGGGGGCTTCGGGGGCGGCGCCCGTGATGCCGTTGAACGAGCTTGTGGCCGCTGTCCGCTGAGGCGAGCGGCGACGGGTACGTGGCGCGAAAGCGCGGTCGTGCATCCAGCTCATAGGTAGAGGACTGCCCGCACGGGACGCGGTGTAATCCCGTGCGGGGCGGGCAATCGGCCCGTTTCTGGCATATTTTCACTTCATCGGATTCCGCTTATGACGCCGTCATGACGACGGGTCAGCGGCGGTCCGGCTCCGGGTCGCGGAGCCAGTTCACCAGCTCCCGGGAGAACCCCTCCGGGTCCTCCTCCTGGGGGTAGTGCCCGATCCCGTCCAGCAGCCGCCAGCGGTACGGCGCCTCCACGTACTCGCCGGACCCGGCGGCCGTCCTGGCGAGCAGCACCGGGTCCGCGGCGCCGTGCAGATGCAGCGTGGGCACCCGTACCGGCCTGCGCATCCGGCGCGCGTACTGGAGTCCGTCCGGGCGGCCCATGGAGCGCATCAGCCAGCGGTACGGCTCGATCGAGCAGTGCCTGGTGTTGGACAGCTGCATGGCGTGACGGTAGGTCAGCAGCGCCTTCTCGTCCGGCTGGTGCCCGGGGGCGGTCCAGTCCGTCAGGTACTCGCCGACCAGGGCCGCGTCGTCGGCGACCAGCTGCCGCTCGGGCACCCAGGGGCGCTGCAGGCCGAGCAGGTGGTCCGCCGCGGCGATCTGCTTGCGGTCGGTCATCAGCGCCCGGCGGTAGCGGCGCGGGTGCGCGCTGGAGGCCACGGCCAGTCGGCGGACCAGGGCCGGGCGCATCACGGCGGCCGTCCAGGCGAGGAAGCCGCCGAGGTCGTGCCCGACCAGGACCGCGTTCGGGGCGCCGAGCGAGCGGATGATCCCGGTCAGGTCCAGGGCCATGTTGGAGGGCTCGTACCCGCGCGGGGTGCGGTCGCTGCCGCCGACGCCGCGAAGGTCGACGGCGACGGCGCGGAAACCGGCGTCGGCGAGGGCGGTCAGCTGGTGCCGCCAGGTCCACCAGAACTGCGGCCAGCCGTGCACCAGCAGCACCAGCGGTCCCTCGCCCAGCTCGGCGATGTGGAAGCGGCCGCCGTTGGCGGACACGTCGCGGTGGCTCCAGGGGCCCTCGATGCGCGGATCGAAGGAGTCGGTGGATCTGTGGGCCCCACCGGGGGTTCTGTCAGACGACATGAGGAGAGCGTGTCACATCCGAGCCTTGATCAGGTTTCCGCCACTGGTCAGCGGTCCGGCCGGTCAGCGGGTCAGCACCTTGTGACCGTCGGCGGTGATCGGCGCGGCCGCGTGCGGCTTGGTGTTCTTCAGCACGTCGACGGTGGCCTTGGTGGAGGCGATGGTCCGCTCCGGCGGCGAGATCTTCTTGAACGCGCGCACCGCCAGCAGCGCGGCCAGGAGGGCGATCGCCACGAAGGCCCAGCCGACGATGAAGAAGCACCAGACGAGCCCGAGCCCGGTGGAGTGGATGCCGTAGGCCGCGGCGAAGCTGAACATGGGGATCGAGGCCAGGGCGATCACCGCGGCGACCGCGCCGGCGCCGCCGCCGGTCGCCCCCCGGATGACGTCCTTCTTGATCTCCCGCTTCGCCAGCGCGATCTCGTCGTGCACCAGTGCGGACAGGTCGGCGGTGGCGGCGGCGAACAGCTGGCCCACCGTACGGTCGGCTCCGCCGTTCGGGGGGCTGTCCTCGTACCTGTCAGCAGCTGACATCGGGGGTCTCCTCGCGTGTGTGGGTCCACGGCATCATGTCACTGTCTCAGATCATGCCTCGTGCCTGCGGTAGCGCACCACTCGGCTTCGCCGGGCGGGTTGGGGCCGACGCAGGCTGGGCCGTCGCCGGGTTTCGCAGGGGTACGGGGAGTCGCGCCCCGGAACATTGGAGTACTCGGCTTCTGCCGGGGCGTCATACCGCCACTGCCTGCTCCTCGGCCAGCTCCTCCTCGCGCAGCTTCCGGTACGTGCGGTTGCGCCCTCGCAGCAGCACCGCGGCCACCACCGCGCAGATCACCGAGCCGGCCAGCACCGCGGCCTTGTCGCGTTCGGACAGTCCGTGGTCGTCGGCGAAGGCCAGCTCGGCGATCAGCAGCGAGACGGTGAAGCCGATCCCGGCCAGCACCGAGACGGCGAAGAGGTCGCCCCACTCCAGGTCCGGATTGAGCTCGGCCCTGGTGAACCGCGCCGCCAGCCAGGTGCCGCCGAAGATCCCCAGGCATTTGCCGACGACCAGGCCGAGCACCACGCCCAGCGGCGAGGCCTGGGTGAACACTTCGCCGAGGGCCCGGGGGCTCACCGAGACCCCGGCCGCGAACAGGGCGAACACCGGGACGCAGAACCCGGCCGAGAACGGCCGCACCAGGTGCTCGATGTGCTCGGCGGGGGAGTGCTCCTCGCCGGGGTCCTTGGTGCAGCGCAGCAGCAGGCCCATGGCGACGCCGGCCACCGTCGCGTGGATGCCGCTCTCGTGCATCAGCGCCCAGACGACCACGGCCAGCGGGACGTAGAGGTACCAGCCGCGCACCCGCATCCGGTGCAGCGCGTAGAACAGGACCAGCCCCAGCAGGGAGAGGCCCAGCGCCCAGAGCTTGACCCCGCTGCTGTAGAAGATCGCGATGATCAGGATCGCGATCAGGTCGTCCACCACCGCCAGGGTGAGCAGGAAGGCCCGCAGCGCCGAGGGCAGGTGCGAGCCGACGACGGCCAGCACGCCCAGGGCGAAGGCGATGTCGGTGGCGGTGGGGATGGCCCAGCCGGCGGGGTGGCCCCCAGGACCGCTGTTGACGATCGCGTAGACGGCGGCGGGCACGGCGACCCCGCAGACGGCGGCGACCACCGGCAGCGCCGCGGCCCTCGGGTCGCGCAGCTCTCCGGCGACCAGCTCGCGTTTGAGCTCGATCCCGGCCACGAAGAAGAAGACCGCGAGCAGCCCGTCCTTGGCCCAGGCGTCCAGCGGGAGGTCCAGGTGCAGCGGCGAGGAGGGGCCGACGGTGGTGTCCAGCACGCTCCGGTACGCGGCCGGCCAGGCGTTCGCCCAGACGAGTGCCACCACGGCCGCGCCGAGCAGCAGGATGCCGCCGACGGTCTCGGCGCGCAGCGCGTCCGCGAGGAACTTCCGTTCGGGGAGCGGGAGCCGGCCCAGGAACGGGCGGCGGGGCGTGGGGCTGTCACTCACGCGCTGGCTCCTCCGGAAGCTGACGGACGGATTGTCACATTTGTCCGATGCTAGCCGGTGGACGGACGAGAGGCCGTCCCCGCGCCTGTGCGGGAACGGCCTCGCCTGCCTGACTGCCGGAGGGTCAGTCCTCCTCGCCCGCCGAGGGCAGCTGGCTCTGGATCAGGTCCATCACCGTGGAGTCGGCCAGGGTGGTGGTGTCGCCCACCGCCCGGCCCTCGGCGATGTCGCGCAGCAGCCGGCGCATGATCTTGCCGGAGCGGGTCTTCGGCAGCTCGCTGACCACCTTGATCATCTTGGGCTTGGCGATCGGGCCGAGCACCTTGGCGACATGGTTGCGCAGCTCGGCGACCAGCTCGGAGTCGTCATGGGCGGTGCCGCGCAGGATCACGAAGGCCGCGATGGCCTGCCCGGTGGTGGCGTCGGTCGCGCCGACCACGGCCGCCTCGGCGACCTTGGGGTGCGACACCAGCGCCGACTCGACCTCGGTGGTCGAGATGTTGTGCCCGGACACCAGCATCACGTCGTCGACTCGGCCGAGCAGCCAGAGGTCGCCGTCGTCGTCCTTCTTGGCGCCGTCGCCGGCGAAGTAGCGCCAGTCGGTCTCGGAGGGGTCATGTCCGGCGCCGAAGCGGGACCAGTAGGTGTCCAGGTAGCGCTGGTCGTCGCCCCAGATGGTGCGCAGCATCGACGGCCACGGCTCGGTGAGGATGAGGTAGCCGCCCCCGCCGTCGGGCACCTCGTTGGCCTCGTCGTCGACCACGGTGGCGGCGATGCCGGGCAGCGGGGTCTGCGCCGAGCCCGGCTTGGTGGCGGTGACCCCGGGCAGCGGGCTGATCATCATGGCGCCGGTCTCGGTCTGCCACCAGGTGTCCACGATCGGGCAGTGGTCGCCGCCGATGTGCTCGCGGTACCACATCCACGCCTCGGGGTTGATCGGCTCGCCGACGCTGCCCAGGATCCGCAGCGAGGACAGGTCGAACTTGGCGGGGATGTCGTCGCCCCACTTCATGAACGTGCGGATGGCGGTGGGCGCGGTGTAGAGGATGGTCACCCCGTACTTCTGGATGATCTCCCAGAACCGGCCCTGGTGCGGGGTGTCCGGGGTGCCCTCGTACATGACCTGGGTGGCGCCGTTGGCCAGCGGCCCGTAGACGATGTAGGAGTGCCCGGTGACCCAGCCGATGTCGGCGGTGCACCAGTAGACGTCGGTCTCCGGCTTGAGGTCGAAGACCGCGTGGTGGGTGTAGCTGGCCTGGGTGAGGTAGCCGCCGGTGGTGTGCAGGATGCCCTTGGGCTTACCCGTGGTCCCCGAGGTGTAGAGGATGAACAGCGGGTGCTCGGCGTTCATCGGCTGCGGGACGTGCTCGGTGGACTGACGGTCCGTGATCTCGTGCCACCAGACGTCCTTGGCGTCGTCCCAGGCGGTGTCCTGGCCGGTGCGGCGGACCACCAGGACGTGCTCGACGGTGGGACAGCTGAGCACGGCCTCGTCGATGGCCGGCTTGAGCGCGGTGGGCTTGCCGCGGCGGTAGCCGCCGTCCGCGGTGATGATCAGCTTGGCGTCGGCGTCCTGCACCCGGGAGGCGACGGCCTCGGCGGAGAAGCCGCCGAAGACCACGGAGTGCGCGGCGCCGATCCGGGCGCAGGCGAGCATCGCCACCGCCGCCTCGGGGATCATCGGCAGGTAGACGGCGACCCGGTCGCCCTTCTGCACGCCCAGCTCGGTAAGGGCGTTGGCGGCCTTGGCGACCTCGTCCTTGAGCTCGGCGTAGGTGATGGCGCGGCTGTCGCCGGGCTCGCCCTCGAAGTGGATGGCGACCCGGTCGCCGTGGCCGGCCTCGACATGGCGGTCGACGCAGTTGTAGGCGACGTTGAGCTCGCCGTCGGCGAACCACGTGGCGAACGGCGGGTTGGACCAGTCGAGGGTCTCGGTGGGCTCGGTGGCCCAGCTCAGTCGGCGGGCCTGCTTCGCCCAGAAGGCGAGCCGGTCCTCCTTGGCCTCGGCATAGGCCTCGGCGGTCACGTTCGCGGCGGCGGCGAGCTCAGCAGGCGGGGCGAATCGACGCTCTTCCTTGAGCAGGTTGGCCAGGCTCTCATTGCTGCTCAACGCGCACTCCTCATCAAGATCTGGGTGCGGGCGTCCCGATCATCCCCGCCGACCCGTTATGTCGGGACCTAGCTCACCAGGATGCGGGCGTGCTGACAAGGGGCCTCGGGAAATTGGTGTAGACCTATTTGGATGCCGCCCGGCGGCCGACATTCGGGCAGGTCAAGCCGCTGAGGCCAGGCGCGGTCGGACGGGGCTGAAGGTACGACCGTTGCGAGCGAGTCGGTACGCCTGTGCCGTGGCGAAGTCGAAGTAGAGCCCGGTCAGCCGGAGCCTGCCGGAGTCCATCGCGCGGCGCACCGAGGGGTGCGCCCGCAGGTTGTCCAGCTGCTGCGCCACATTGGTGAGGCAGAGTCGCTCCAGCGGGTCCTCGGACAGGGCGGAGCCGCGGATCCGGGCCGGCGCGTGGCGCACCCGCTGCAGCGAGTCCTGGCCGTGGCGTAGCCAGCGGGTGAGCGGCGTGCCCGCCTGGCCCTCGCGCCGGTGCGCCCCGCGCAGCAACGACTGCATCGCCCCGCAGCCGGAATGCCCGCACACCACGACGGTGCTCACCTCCAGGATGTCCACGGCGTACTCGATGGCGGCGGCCGCCGAGTCGTCGGGCCGCGAGGCATCGGGCTGCGAGACGTTCGGCTGCGGGACCAAGTTGCCGATGTTGCGGACCGTGAACAGGTCACCGGGCCCGCTGCTGGTGATCACGTTGGGCACCAGGCGCGAGTCGGCGCAGGTGATGAAGAGCTGCGAGGGCGACTGCCCCTCCCGGGCCAGCCGGGCCAGTTCGGGGCGCAGTCCGGGAGCGGTGTGCTGCTGGAAGTCCCGCACCCCGCGCAGGTGGTCATGGATCATCGCGCCTCCCAAGATCAGGTAAATGAAGAGTAATGAATCCTTTACCTGAAGCAGAGACGTAAACCTCGAACTTCACCCGACCGAGTGTCAGAGCGAGTGTCAGACGGTCATCGCCACGGCCTCCCCGAGCACGAAGTCGGGGTCGACCTGCCCGGCGAGGTCGGTCCCGGTCCTGGCGTTCCCCCAGCTCTCGGCGTTGCGCAGATGGAAGTGCACCATCTGCCGGGTGTAGCGGTCCCAGTCCCGCAGCCGGTACGAGGCGTCCACGGCCGCCAGCAGGGTGTCCAGCGCGGCCAGGTTCTCCGGCTCCAGGGCGTCCAGCCGGGGCGCGCGGCCCTGCTCGGTGCGCCGCACCCAGTCCGACTGGCCGAAGACCGTGAGCAGGTCCTCGCCGACGGCCCCGCGCAGGTAGTCCACGTCGTCCTGGCTCTGCACCTTGTTGCCGACCACCCGCAGGTTCACGCCGAAGTCGGCGGCGTAGTCCTTGTACTGCCGGTAGACCGAGATGCCCTTGCGGGTCGGCTCGGCGACCAGGAAGGTGATGTCGAAGCGGGTGAACAGGCCGGAGGCGAAGGAGTCGGAGCCGGCCGTCATGTCGACGGCCAGGTACTCGCCGGGGCCGTCGGCCAGATGGTTGAGGCAGAGCTCCACCGCGCCGACCTTGGAGTGATAGCAGGCCACCCCGAGGTCCTCCTCGGTGAACGCGCCGGTGGCCATCAGCCGCAGCGGCGCCCCGTCCACCTGGAACTCCCGGGCGCACAGCGCGTACACCGGGTTGTCCTCGGCGATCCGCAGCAGCCGCGAACCGCTGCCGGGGGGAGTGGTCTTGATCATTGACTGGGCGTCGGCGATCCGCGGATTGGCGCCGCGCAGGTACTCCTTGATCTCCGGCAGGTGCGCCCCCATCGACGGCATGGCCGCCGCCTCCTGCTCGCTCAGCCCGATCGCCGTGCCCAGGTGCTGGTTGATGTCGGCGTCGACTGCCAGTACCGGGGCGCCGGTCCGGGCGAGGTGTCGGACGAAGAGGGAGGACAGGGTGGTCTTGCCGCTGCCTCCCTTGCCGACGAAGGCGATCTTCATGTCGTGCTCCATGCGAAGGGGCGCACCGGGCGGCGCGCTTATTGGTAATCGTTATCGTCACCGATATGTGGTCATGCTAGCGACTCGCGACCCTCGCGTGATCGGGTTTGGTGCACTGTTGACTCTTTCGGGTGAGAGCGCCCCGGGGCGCACCCTCACTCATGTGTTACGTACGCTCGGTCCCGTGAGCACACCAACCCCGGCCCAGCCGTCCGACGACCCGCTGGCCCCGCTCGGGCTGCTGCCCGGCGTGCCCGAGGCGGTCGCCGACGCCCGCCGTGCCGTCGACCGCCTCTACGGACACCGGGTCATGCGCCGCCGTGCCGCCGAGGTCACCTCGGAGTCCGCGCTGCGCGGGGCCCGCGCCTCCGCCGCGCTGGAGGACGCGGACTGGCCGCTGGAGGAGGTCCGCCGGCGCACCGACTTCGGCACCGATCCGGAGGCCCGCACCGTCGGCGGGGCGCTGCGGGTCAACGCCGAGGCCGGGCAGCTGCTCGGCACCTGGCGGCACTCGCCGCTCCAGGTCCTGGCCCGGCTGCACCTGCTGGCCTGCGGTGACGACGACGCCGCGGCGGGCCGCCCGCGCCGGTCGGGCGAGCCGCCGGCCGAGCGCTTCGGCAAGGTGCTGCCGACCGCCCTGACCGACGAGCCGACCGACCCCTCCGCCCAACCCCCGGCCCCGGTCCCGGTCTTCGACCTGGTCCCGCCGCCGGCGGCCGACGAGGCCGTCGCGCGGCTGGAGGGGCTCGCCCACCTGCTGGCCGGCCGGGGCGGCAAGAAGAACCCCAATGAGCGCACCGCCCCGGCGCTGGTCGTCGCCGCCGTGGTGCACGGCGAACTGATGACCCTGCAGCCCTTCGCCCGGCACAGCGGCCTGGTCGCCCGCGCGGCCCAGCGCATCGTGCTGATCGCCGAGGGCATGGACCCGCAGGCGATCTGCCCGGTCGAGGTCGGACTGGCCGAGCTGGGCACCGACGCCTACCGCAACGCCCTCGGCGGCTACGCCTCGGGCACGGCGGAGGGGATGGCGCTGTGGATCACCCACTGCGGCGCGGCGCTGCGGCTCGGCGTGCGGGAGAGCACGGCGGTGTGCGAGGCGATGCAGCGCGGGATGGCCTGACGGCTGAGGGCTCTCGTTCCGAGCGGCCCGGGCACAGTAGTGCGGCGGCACCTGCGTACCGGTGCCGCCGCTGGCACAGCTTCCCAGTGACCATGCATGCGCCATTTCTTTGCGCATCCGGCTGGAACCATGTCCGTGGGCCGGGTGCGGCGGCCCGATCGCGGGTCGGCTGCATGTGGGTGCTGAGTTGTTGTGCTCGGTCCGTGGGGCCTGATACTCCGATGGATCCTGGCTGCTGATCCACCCGGTCTCGCGGGCCGTCTCCTACCTTTGTAGTCCTGTTTCGGGAAAAGCGGAACTCGGGGGCTCATTTTTGTTGGGAACGGCCAGGTCAGGCGGGAGCGTTCCGGCGCCGTGCCGCGTACCAGACGATCCCCGCCGCGGTGGCCGCCGCGCCCACCGCGGCCGCGGCGAGCACCGGTCGACTGCTGACCCGCAGCGCGGGGCTTCGCTGCTTCAGCTGGACCGGGCGGTCGAACACCAGCACCGGCCACTCCCGTGCCGCCGCCTCTCGTCGTAGCGCCCGGTCCGGGTTGACCGCGAAGGGGTGGCCCACGGCCTCCAGCAGCGGCAGGTCGGTGACCGAGTCGCTGTAGGCGTAGCTGTGTTCCAGGTCGTAGCCCTCGGCGGCGGCCAGCTCGCGGATCGCGGTCGCCTTGTTCCCGGCGTAGGCGTAGAAGTCGATCTCGCCGGTGTAGCAGCCGTCGGCCTCGGCCATCCGGGTCGCGATGACATGGTCGGCGCCGAGCATCTCCCCGATGGGCTCGACCAGTTCGGAGCCCGAGCTGCTGACGATCACCACGTCCCGACCGGCCAGGTGGTGCTCCTCGATGAGCGAGGCCGCCTCGTCGTAGATCAGCGGGTCGATGAGGTCGTGCAGGGTCTCCGCGACGATCTCCCGGACCAGTTGCACGTTCCAGCCGCGGCTGAGCGAGGAGAGGTACTCACGCATCTTCTCCATCTGGTCGTGGTCGGCGCCGCCGGCCAGGAACACGAACTGCGCATAGGCGCTCTTGAGCACGGCGCGACGGTTGATCAGGCCGCCCCGGTACAGCGGGCGGCTGAATGCGAGCGCGCTGGACTTGGCGATCACGGTCTTGTCGAGGTCGAAGAACGCGGCGGTCCGCAGCGGCCTGGGCGGCTGGAACGAGGGCGTGGGGGAGGGCTGCCGGTGGTTGTCCACAAGGACGAGGATATGCGCCCACCATTCGGCCCAAGGGCAGGCGCGTGGGTTTGCTTGAGAAGGGGCTCGGGTACACCATGGAAGTCACGGCTCGTTCGCGACCGTGCTGCCCCGGTCTGGCTCCTCCCCCCCGAGTCAGGCTGTGGAGGACGACCCCCGCTCTCCCCCCCGGCGGGGGTCGTCGCATGTCCGGGTGCATTTCTCCCGATGGCGGTACCGGTCTCCCCCGATGGCGGTCGTAGCGGGTCCCCTTTTCGCTGTTGCGTCAATCTGACGCCGCATAAGTCATTCCCCGGAGTGGCCGGATTTTCCACACCCTCCGAGTTCTCCACAGTTCACGGCACTTTGCGCTGCCCCCTGCCGCAAAAGCGGCACCGTTGCTGCCACGAAGCAATCAGCGCGGCCCGACGCACCGCGCGCCGCACCGCTCGAAAACGGGGAGGCAGTCATGGCCGGGACGTCGTCCGCGGAACCGCCGACGGGGGAGGCAGGGCCCGCGAGCCGGGTCGAGGGGCTCACCCCCGGACCGCTGCTGGTCACCGAGAACGAGCGCCTGATCGAGCAGCTGCTGCGGATCTGCGCGGCCGCGGGAGCCGAGCCAGAGCTGGTCTGCGGTGCCCCACCGCCCCGTCAGCTGTGGGAGTCGGCGCCGCTGGTGGTGGTCGGCGACGACGTCGCGGACCGGATGGCCGGGCTCAGCCGCCGGTCCGACGTCCTGCTGGTCGGCGACGACCTGGACGATGTCGACGTCTGGCGGCGGGCCGTGGTGATCGGCGCCCGGCAGGTGGTCTTCCTGCCGGACGCCGAGTCCTGGCTGCTGGACCGGATCGCCGACGCCGCCGAGGGGGTCGGGGTGCAGGCGCTCACCGTCGCGGTGCTGGGCGGCCGGGGCGGCGCCGGCGCCTCCACCCTGGCCTGTGCGCTGGCGGTCACCGCAGCCCGGGAGGGGATGCGGGCCGTGCTCATCGACGGCGACCCGCTGGGCGGCGGCCTCGACGTGCTGCTCGGCGGGGAGGCGGCGGCCGGGCTCCGCTGGCCGGATCTGGCCGGCTCCCGGGGCCGGGTGAACGCGGTGGAGCTGGAGCGTTCGCTGCCGAGGCTGCACGCCCTCTCCGCGCTCAGCTGGGACCGCGGCGACGCGCTCACCATCCCGCCCGAGGCGATGCGGACGGTCCTCGGCGCGGCCCGCAGACGCGGCGGGGTGGTGGTGCTGGATCTTCCCCGCCGGATCGACGACTCGGCCGGCGAGGCCCTGGACCAGAGCGATCTCGGGCTGCTGGTGATCCCGGCCGAGCTGCGGGCGATGGCGGCGTCGGGGCGGGTCGCGGCGGCGGCGCGAATGCGGCTCACGGACCTTCGGGCGGTGGTGCGCGGACCTGCCCCCAGCGGGATGGACGGCGCCGAGATCGCCCGGGGGCTGCGGCTGCCGCTCGCCGGGGAGCTCGCCGCCGAACCGGGCCTGGTCGCCGACCTGGAGCGCGGACGGCCGCCGGGGCTGCGGGCCAGAGGGCCGCTCGGCCGGTTCTGCTCCGCCTTCCTGACGGAGGCTCTGGCCGGCAGCGGGTCGGCCGCATGAGCCCGGCACAGGACCCGGGCCGGGGCGGGGCTCGGGCCGGGGCTCGGGCCGGGGCTTCTGGGCCGACGTACGCGCAGGCGGCGGCGCTGCTGGACGCGGTCCGGCTGAGGCTCGCCGAGGCAGGTGCGGAGCCGACCACCACCCGGGTGGCCGAGGCCCTGCGGGCCCAGGGTCGCCCCTACGGGGACGCCGAGGTGCTGGAGTTGGTCCGGCAGCTCCGCTCGGACATGGTCGGCGCGGGCCCGCTGGACCGGCTGCTCGCCGACCCCAGGGTCACCGACGTCCTGGTGAACGGTCCGGACGAGGTCTGGGTGGACCGCGGCGCGGGTCTCGAACCGGTGCCCGGCATCCGCTTCCCGGACCGGCAGGCGGTGCGCAGGCTGGCCCAGCGGCTGGCCACCGCGGCGGGCCGACGGCTGGACGACGCCAGACCCTGGGCCGACGCCAGGCTCCCCGGCGGGACCAGGTTCCACGCCGTGCTGCCGCCGGTCGCGGTCGGCTGCACCCACATCTCGCTGCGGACCAGCAGGGCCCGGGCGTTCACCCTGGCCGAGCTGGTCGGCGCGGGCACGGTGACCGAGCAGGGCGCGGCGCTGCTGCGCGGCATGGTCCGGGCCCGGCTGTCCTACCTGGTCAGCGGCAGCACCGGAAGCGGCAAGACCACGCTGCTGGCGGCGCTGCTCGGGCTGGTGGGGCCCGCCGAGCGGCTGGTCGTCGTCGAGGACTCGGCCGAACTGCGCCCCGATCACCCGCATGTCGTCCGGCTTGAGGCCCGGCTGCCGAACCAGGAGGGGGCGGGCGCCGTCGACCTTCGCGACCTGGTCCGGCAGGCGCTGCGGATGCGGCCGGACCGGCTGGTGGTGGGCGAGGTCAGAGGCGTCGAGATCCTGGAGCTGCTGGCTGCCCTGAACACGGGTCATGAGGGCGGCAGCGGTGTGTTGACCGAACTAACTTCGCTGTTTATGCAGGTCAGGGGCTATGTCTGCTAGCGTCCCGCCATGCCCGATGAACGCCGTCCCGGAAGGG